>JAISFO010000016.1 GCA_031263535.1 Holosporales bacterium | reverse complement strand
CACGCCGGTCATAATGGGATACGCAACATCATCGCGCATATTGGCCCTGATTTCCATCGTCTGCGTATAGGGGTTGGTTGCCCGGATAATAAAATTGATATTACCAACTATGTTGTGTCAAAGTTTACAGGCGGTGAGCTGAATATTTTGGAAAAAATCCTAGACTTTGTGGCCGAAAATATTCTTAAATTTGCCGCCAATGGAGATAAGGCTATCTTTGCGCAGGGGCCGCTAAATTAGTGCCAGAGCTTCCAGAAATAGAGACACTTAAGCGGCAACTGCAAAAAGTAGCGCTTGGTCGTACTGTTCAGGATATAAGCATATTAACCGATAAACTTAGGCGGCCCGTACCAAGCACCATCCGCGGCGACATTCTTGGCCAAAAAATCAGCAAAATAGACAGGGAAGGAAAATTTTTGCTGTTTGGCCTAAGTAACGGGGAGACGCTGGCAATTCATTTGGGCATGACGGGTCAGTTATTGACGACGCCTAGCCTAGACCACCCCTCACAAGAGAGGCATCTTCGCATTATTTTTAATCTTGGCGATTGTTTAATAAAGTTATTCGACATAAGAAAATTTGGCCTTGTGGATGTGTTTATGAATAAGCCGAAGTACATCACCAGCCTTGGTATCGATCCATTGTCTCACAGCTTTAATGCAGAATGGTTGTTTGATTTGACCAGAAAAAACAAAACGACGATTAAAAATTTGCTGCTGGATCAAAGCAAAATATCCGGCATAGGGAACATATATGCCAATGACAGTTTATTTGAGGCAGGTATAAATCCTATGCGCATGTCTTCTAATCTGGCGCAAGAAGAATGTGCAAAGCTTGTCGCGTCAATACAAAAAGTGCTTAGGACCGCCGTGTCGCTGGGTGGCACAAGCATGAGGGATTATGTACACCTTGACGGTAGCAAAGGTCATTATCAAGAGCATTTTTTAGTTTACTCGAAAGACGGTCAGGCTTGCCCACGATGTAAACAAACTATCCTTAAATCTAAAGCCAATGGCCGGTCTTCCTTTTTCTGTCAGAGCTGCCAAAAATAACCCCTGGCCAATATATAGCTTCCAACAATTTTGATGGACTGCAGCGAAAGAGGGGCGGGGCTTGATTTTCGAGATTTGACTTTTGTTTCGCAATATGTAATTATGCGCCGGCACTTGAAGGTTTGATTGGGGTTGGTTTGGGACGTGGTCTGTTATCACTAAGGTTCCGGAGGAAGCTGATTGCCGGATCCATGTTTTTGTGTGTGTTGTCGTTTTTTCTACGTGACGGCACACCTACGAATCAGGCAACTCGTTCCGTCAAAAATCCCTCAACAACAGTAGCACAGCTATCTTCAGCAAAGCCGGCCCAGACTGTTCACGAAAATGCGATTAAGCCTACGTTCGATAAGCAGTCCACAGAGCTACCTTTAGCGCAAAATCAGCAAATTAAACTTACAGACAGGCTTTTAGCTGGTGAAAGTATAGCAAAGCTGTTGGTGCGTAATGGTATAGAGATGGGTGAGGCTTGCAGGGTTTCATCTGTGCTGAAACAGGCATTGGACCTTAGAAAGATTCCCGCTGGGCATCAGATTTGCCTTGATAAAACAGTAACAGGTGATGGCAATGCCAGACTAAACAAGGTCGTGGTTGGTAATGGCTTTGCCGGATCTATAGAGGTTTACAGAGTAGGTTCAAGCGATCAATTTAAGCTTAACAAAAAGCCTTGTACCTTGGTTCGTACTGATGTTGCGGTGCGTGGGGTTATTAAAAGCAACTTAAGCTCAGATATTCTGGCAAGAGGTGTTCCTGCCAGGGTTGCCAGCCAGGTTATTCAAGCGTTGAATGGTCAGATCGATTTTCGTAGAAGCATTAAGCATGGCGATAAGTTTGAGTTAGTTTACGAAACGGTTAGCATCAAGGATACCGATACAAAAAAGGCTGGGAACTTAAAGTTTATTAATTTAACTCTGCGGAACAAGAAGGTTAAAGTCTATGGCATGCGTTCTCATACCAGTACTTGCGGGTACTTTGATGAAGCAGGGAACTCTTTAGAGAAAAATATCATGCGTTCTCCGATCGATGGCGGACGCATATCTTCGAAATTTGGTCGTCGCGCGCATCCCATATCTGGGCGTTTATGTAGGCACAATGGTGTTGATATAGCGGCAAATTTTGGTACCACAATCCATGCGGCCAGCAGCGGTAGAGTAACGTTTGTTGGGCAAAGGCCCGGATATGGACGGGTCGTATGCTTGTCTCACCAGGGCGGGTATTCAACTTTGTACGCGCATATGAGCAGATTTGCCGCAGGAATTCGGCCAGGGGCCTATGTTATTCGTGGGCAAGCTATAGGCTGTGTTGGCAGAAGCGGATTTACAACTGGCCCTCATGTACATTTCGAAGTTATCAAGGATGGGGCGCATCTTAACCCGCTTTTAGTCGGTGTTCTTCCTGGAAAAAAACTGTCAGGCAAAGATCTTCTTCAGTTTAAAAAATTAAAAGCTTCTGTAGAAAACAGCTTGCGCAAAGCAGATCTGTAATCCTGCAGAGAGCAAATGGTCATCCTGTAGCAAGCCGCAGAGCTTGGTTCTTCTTCCTTAAACATTCAATAAGTTGTATACAATCAACATCACTCAAGTAACGATATTTTAATATTTTTATTTCATAATCCGCTGAGTTTTGGTATTTAGCAAACGTGTTTAGTCAAAGTTATGTTTATACAAAACTCATTTAACAACATAATGAGGCCCTGTATCAGCAGCTCATTGTCAAAATCGATTTTGACCTTAGTAGTATGTGTTCTTGCTGCATGGTCTTTGTCGTGGGCTTGTACAGCCAATGCTACACCAAAGTACAGTGCAGTCGTAATAGACGCAGACAGCGGGCAGGTGCTTTATGAAGAAAATGCGCAAGAGCAAGTCTGTCCAGCCTCGCTGACCAAAATGATGACGCTTTTGTTGGTTTTTGATGCACTTAAAAGCGGGAAATTATCACTAGATCAAAAAATCAGGATATCCAGACGAGCCAGTATGCAGTCCCCCAGCAAATTGGGGCTTAGGGCAGGGACCAGGATATCTGTCAGAGATGCTATGTTGGCCTTGGCAACAAAGTCGGCCAATGACATTGCGGTCGCTCTTGCGGAAGCGGTGGGAAAAACAGAAGGAAACTTTGCCAGACTTATGACTCAAAAAGCCCGCAGCATAGGCATGAGAAATACGACATTCAGGAATGCTTCAGGGCTTTTTGCTCGCAATCAGAAGACAACCGCAATGGATATGGCTAAGCTCTCAAAACATCTGATAAGAAAGTATCCAGAGCAATATAAGCTGTTTTCGACCAAAGTTTTCACATATTACGGCTGGAGCCACAGGAATCACAACGGCTTGCTGTGGTTTAATCGTGGAGGGTTGCGGTATGATGGAATTAAAACCGGATATATCGAACAATCCGGATTTAATTTAGCCGCATCTGCGGTCAAAGATGGTCGTCGTATGATAGCCGTCGTTATGGGAGGCAAAACGAGAAAAGAACGCGACAGTAGAGTAAACCTGTTGTTGCAAGCGGCGTTTGATGGACAGTTCTGGTCAAAAGGACATAAAATCGAAGGTTATAACAAAGGCCCACGACTTAAAGCCGATCCTATAACCGAGCTTATATCTGTATCTACAAGGCCGCCCGTTAGTAAACCTGAGGATTTGGAAGATCATAATTTGCGGAAAATACCTAGGCCCAGTAAACGCATACTTTATATTAAGGGAAAAGGTAAGCGTGGGTTGTACCGCAGACACTTGCCACAAAAAAGCATTTAAAACACCGCCGCCTCTTTGTATAGTTAGCCAGCTATAAGAGGTAAAAACGCATGGCTCTTCGTGGTTTTCGGGTATTTCCTTATATACTGTCGTTGTTGGTTATATCAGAGGCTTCGATCGGATCTCCTGACGGCGCTTCTGCCGAAAACGCTTCCTCAAACAGCCAGCAGAAGCTGATCGACGATTACACGCTTGCAACGATATCAACCGAAGCCAAAGAAGCCATAATCATGGATTTCAGCACAGGAGCGATCTTGTTCCAGAAAAATGCTTTGTCTAGAACCGCGCCATCATCGATGACCAAGCTTATGCTGATGTATGTGGCGTTTCAGGCGATACAAGACCGCAAGCTTGATCTGAACACTACCGCCATAGTCAGTGAAACGGCCTGGCGTATGTCAGGGTCGAAAATGTTCCTAGAGGCTGGAAGCGAAGTCAGGCTTGAGGACCTTATCCGCGGCATCATCGTTCAGTCCGGTAACGACGCTTGTATTGTATTGGCCGATAAATTGTTTGGTTCAGAAGATGTTTGTGTTCAGCACATGAACGCAACGGCGTCCAAGGTAGGTATGAGGTCATCTCGATTCAAGAATTCGCACGGACTTACGGATGAGGGCCACTTTTCGTCTGTCTATGACCTGGCTGTGCTTGCGCGTAGGTTTATAAGCGATTTTCCCGAGTATTATCACTACTTCTCTGAAAAAGAGTTCACTTACTCAGACATACATCAGTACAACCGCAACAACTTGCTGTGGCAGGATATTGGGGTTGACGGCATTAAAACTGGACTGACCGAGGCGGGCGGATACGGCGTTATCGTATCAGCGATTCGAGATGGGCGGCGAATTGTTGTGGTTATAAACGGATGCAAATCGGCCAGAAGCCGTACGCACGAAGCCAGGAAACTGCTTGAATTTAGGTACAGTCAGTTTGCCAATCACGTTTTTGCTGACACTAAGGGAATCTATGGCCAAATGAAGGTCAACTTGGGCAAAAAAAGTGCCGTAGATCTTGTGGTTGATGGCGGCGTGTATGCCATTACGGTTCCAAGCCATTTACTAAACAGCTTACAAGCCTCGCTTTCTTGCAATGAGGTTGCCGCCCCAGTGAAAAAGGGGCAGAAACTGGCAACGCTGAGGTTTGAATTTAAAGAGAATCCAGCTTTGAGCTTTGAATTCCCTCTTATCGCCGCAGAGGATGTTGAAGAACTCAATTTTTTCATAAGGCTGTGGGAAAAAGCCAAGCAAACGGTTCGTAGCCTTTGGCCAGGCAAGTAAAAACTGACGGCGCCGATTGTCGTTCAGTAAGATTTCGATTAACGTCAGAGTCTGTGTATGAGCGGTAAATTCATTACCTTAGAAGGCGGGGACGGTACAGGAAAAACGACTCAGGCAGAGTTGCTGGTTTCTTACCTCAACGATATTGGCATTAAGGCGATTTCTGTACGCGAGCCAGGCGGGACAGAGCTGGGCGAAAAAATTCGTCAACTCCTGCGCAGCATGACGCTTTCGATCAGCGACCCTTTGGTCGAAGTTATGCTGTTCTTTGCCGCCAGAAGGCAGTTGCTTAAGCATACTATCTGGCCAGCCCTTAAAGATGGCACATGGGTTGTTTGTGACCGGTTCTATGACTCGTCATTGGTTTATCAGGGGGTAATGAAGGGCTGCTCAATTGAGCATATCATGGGCATAAAGCACATCGTTATGAAAGATTTTGAGCCAGATCTCACCATGATCCTTGATCTGCCGCTGAAGGATGTGCTTTATCGCATTGGGCAACGTAAAGGCGGTAAGGATCCATGGGACAACATGCCGTCCGAATATCATGAAAAGGTCAAAAGAAATTTTAAAAAGCTCGCCGAAACGTTTTCTTTCCGGTGCGTTACCGTCAAAGCCTCTGGACCGGTCGAAGCGATACAAAAAAGGCTTCAAGAAGTATTACATAAGCGCCTAATAAAATAATATGTCGCAGCGCCCCAAAGATACCTTATTTCTAATCGGGCACCAAAGGCCGCTTGATGCAATTAAGGCCAGCTTAGATAAATCAACTCATTCCTGGCTGTTTGAGGGTAGATCTGGTGTAGGGAAAGCTACGCTTGCCTATCGTTTCATCAAATACCTTTTGGCCAAGGATGGGAATAACAAAAATGCAGAAACCTTAGAGGTCTCGCCTACCGATCCGGTTCATAAAATGATCAGCAATCAGATACATCCAGACCTTACGGTAGTTGAATCGGACGGCGAAATATCGGCTGATCAAGTGCGTAAGGCCATATCGCGAATTTACAACCGGCCGGCTGTATCTGACTTTAATATACTTTTGATAGATAACGCGGAAAAGCTTAATCGCAACAGCGCAAATATGCTGCTGAAGACGCTTGAGGAACCGCCAAGTCACGCCGTGATAATTCTGGTGTGCAATAACAGCAATACTCTGCCAAAAACCATAGCGTCCAGATGCCGTAAAGTCACCTTTTCAGCCCTTTCGCTAGGGGAAGTTTCTACAATACTAAGGCGTCTTATCCCTGGCGTGTCCAATGAAGAAATTGTCGACTTAGCGACAGTAGCCAACGGATCTGTTGGCGATGCGATGAAGCTTTATGCCCCAGATGAAGAGGCGTATATAGGGCTTGAGGCTTATAAATCAGTACTAAAGCTGCTGAGCCAAGGGGCTTCGCTAAACTGCTTGCTGTCAGAACTTTTTGCCCGAGATATTAGTACCGTTTGGCCTTTTGTCCGTATTATCCTGCCCAGGCTGTTTCTGCTGCCCTGTAACTGGCTGATTGGGCTGGAACAATCGTCAACCATCGATGCCGAATACACGTGGCTTAAGCACATTAGCCGATCGGTCTCAGTCCAAACGGTAGTTAAGTCGTACACTAAGGCCACATCAATTATTAATAACACTGAAGCATTGGATCTTGATAAACGCGCCAGCATAACTATGCTTTTTGCTGCGCTCATCAATCTTAATAAGTCTCTACTGACTCAATAAATTGAGTGGTTATCATCTTATTTAAGCGTATGTATTAACATTTGAGTTTTACCTCCTTAAAACAGCTACATACAAGAGGCAGGAAATTTATTACTCGTAATATAAAATATTTTGAATAATTATATAACTAAAAACTGCATCAACACGCAATAAAAATATTTACTATAAAAAAATAAAACTTGCTTTTTATGAAAAAGTATATTATATATTATTGTGTAACAGGTATAATATGAGGATTACATTATGAAAACTTTATATAAAGGTATAATAGTTATATCGATTTTACTATTAACGGAAAAATGGGGCAAAATATGTTCGGCAAGCCGTCAAATAGCGCCCGCAACTTGTTCGCATAAAATAGGTGGAGTTACCATAAAAACGGTAAGCTTAAGCGCGCCAGTGATGCCATTAAGAACGCAGAGAGGGGCAAAAAGATTACCGCTGCCCCAGAATCAAATGACCGAACTCGTTCCAACTTTGGGTGAGCTAGAGGTGAAAGAGCTGATTGATTATAGCGACTATCATATAGACCATAACTATTTCATGTCATGTTATGATGAGGGTAAGGCCTATCAGATGCGAGAAGCGGGAGTATTGCATTACATATTCTTTAAATCACGAAACATGTATAACACAGCTGAAGTTCGTCTTTTAGCCACTCCTGGAGCTCATCATGATAGAAATCGTACCGGTAACCTAGCCGATATATTTAATCATAGAACTCCAACAGGCATAAATATGAATGGTAGCGCGGAGGCAAAATTAATGTTTTCTTTTGTTCACATTGAAATTCGTCCATTTGCCTTTATGATTGCAACCTACCCTAATATACCGCATCGACCTATAACGAAAGATTTTGTCTTTCAAGCATCAAAAGGGGATGGCAGGTGGGTAACACTATCTGAGCAGAGAAGTTTTAATCCCCCACCTCCTGGGGCATTTACAATACTTTTCGTAGACACTGATGAGTATTACCACTTATTTAGGATTTGTGATACGTCTACTGTAGCTACACGTAATTTTGGATTTAGAGCCTTTGATATTTTTGGTGAGGTGGACTTGTCTAGGCATCCGAAATTTTTAGAGGCTAATAGAGTTCTGGATGACTCTTTCGATGCTCCTTTCGATCCATACTCTCTACCAGAATTCGAATAGTTAAAAGATCTACTGCGAATGGGCTGGTAGCCTGTTCGCAGTGCATCTAAATACACCTGAATACGTCTGCTGAAGAACAGCCAAATTTAAGACAGTTTACCTACCGCAGTTATTTGATTTTCATCAAAATCTGGTCGTGTTAGATTTCATCTGTATTATTGGAACGGACAGTGAAGAATCAGCGACTGGCGTCACAGGATTTGCGGGTAATGTTTTCTCGCTGTGCCAGCATCTTTTTAGGGGTGCTGTTTTTCTTATTGGCAGCAATGCTTGCTCTCGCGCTTATTTCTTATAATCCTTTAGATATATCCTTTAACGTATCCAACAACTTAAGCCCAACCAATTGGCTTTCGGTCTATGGCAGTTATGCTGCGGATTTTTTGATGCAGATGTTTGGCTTGGCGTCCTATATATTGCCGCTTACTCTGTCATTTTGGGGATGGCGAGCCTTATTTAGCACCGGCGTTCCCTGGTATAGAGGAATTCTTGTAATTATCACCTGTACAGCGGCGGCGTGCCTTTTGGCTACAACGACTTGGCCGGACAGCGGAAATTTTTGCGGCAAGGCAGTCGTTGGGTTTGTAAACGGCTTCCTAAGAAAACACGCATACCTTAAGGCCTGCGGAGCAGTACTCATGCCGCTTATCTGGGCGCAGCTCGCCTTTACTATGTTTTGTTGTTCAACCAAAACTACTTTCCACTCTGTGCTGTTGGGCATTAAGAAGTTATATGAATGGATATCGGCCATCATCATCGGCGTATTTGCTGGTTGCAAGAAATTTATCGGCTTTATGCTTGGCTCACAGAACCTGAGTTGGAGTGACAGCGGCCTGGGCATGATCAATGGCGACGGGCTTGTATCGCCACAGCTTAGCTTGGACCACAGCGACAGACAAACCGCGACTTTAAAAAGCGATACAGAAATTAACACAGTCACCGGCGAGTTTATTTTACCTCCGTTGGATTTCTTGCATCAGCCCAAGACTACTTTTGATAAGGAAAAGCTGGATCAACGTATCTTGGAATCCAATGCCAAAAGGCTTAAAGGCGTGCTAGAGGAGTTTGGTATAAGAGGGGAAATCATCGGGGTTAAGCCAGGTCCGGTCATAACGCTTTACGAGTTGCAGCCAGCGGCTGGCATAAAATCTGCACGCGTTATTGGCCTGGCGGGCGACATAGCCATGTCCATGAGCGCAATCTCAGCCCGCGTAGCGGTTGTCCCTGGGCGAAATGTAATTGGTATCGAGCTTCCAAACGCCAAACGACAGACGGTATTCTTGCGTGAATTGCTGTCGGACAGCGCGTATACCAGCAGCCCTTCACCGCTTACTGTTGCTTTAGGCAAGGATATTGGTGGAGACGCTGTAATCGTCGATTTGGCTAAGATGCCGCACTTGCTTGTGGCTGGGACAACTGGCTCAGGCAAGTCGGTAGGCGTTAATGCTATGATTTTATCGTTGCTTTATAAGCTTTCGCCTGAACAGTGCAAGCTTATAATGATCGATCCAAAGATGCTTGAGCTGTCTGTTTACGACGGTATTCCGCATCTTTTGTCGCCGGTGGTTACTGATTCCAAAAAGGCGGTGGTTGCTCTTAAGTGGGCCGTAAATGAAATGGAGTCCCGCTATCGCACCATGTCTAAGCTCGGCGTAAGGAATGTCGAAGGTTATAACAGCAAAATACTTAGTGCGAAAAAAACCGGGGACGACCTGTCCTATAAAGTACAAACTGGATACGACCCGGAAACAAGCCAACCTATCTATGAATATGAAGACATACCCTTAAAGCCGTTTCCTTACATCGTCATTATAGTGGACGAAATGGCCGACTTAATGCTGACGGCCGGGAAGGAAATAGATGCGACTGTTCAGCGGTTGGCACAAATGGCTCGGGCGGCCGGCATTCACCTTATCATGGCAACGCAAAGACCATCTGTAGACGTAATTACCGGTACGATTAAAGCCAACTTCCCATCCAGAATCAGCTTTCAGGTCGCTTCCAGGATAGACAGCCGCACTATACTGGGCGAACAGGGAAGTGAGCAGCTTTTGGGGCAAGGCGATATGCTGTACATGTCTACTGGTGGGCGGATCACCCGCATACACGGACCATTTGTCAGCGACCAAGAAGTTGAAAAAGTGGTTCAGTACCTTAAACAGTTTGGCCCGCCTGATTACATGGAAGAAATTACTCGCGACCCCGAAGAAGATATCGATGATGATATTGAGTTTGGCGGATTTTCCTCCGCTCAGGCCGATCCTTTATATGACCAGGCTTTAGAGATAGTCTTGCGCGAAGGTCGAGCCACGACCAGCTTTGTCCAGCGCTATTTGCAAATAGGATACAACCGCGCAGCCAGGATGATCGAGCGTATGGAGAAAGAAGGCGTTGTCAGCAAGCCCAATCACATCGGTAAGCGAGAAATCTTGCGGTAATTTGCGCTCTAGAGTCGTACTCTTAATGACCTAACGCTAATATACTAAAGGTTTTTTATAATCCAGTTCGATACGGTTGTCCAAAAGCCATTGGAAGGGGTAGGCTCGGTCTGATCAACCTCGTCATTTGCGCCAGTGTCAGCCAATTTAAAGCGAGCGAACATCATTAATCCAGCGGCAGTAGTGAAGTCTGGTTTAAGCTCAACTGAGGAAGTTTTTATATGATCAGCCGTCCCCATGAACGTTGGCTTGCCAAATCTGTCAGCCACAAGATTCTTAAGGCCTGGCAGTTGACAACCTCCGCCGGTCAAAATGATTTTTCTTGTTACCGTATCTAAATACGGCCTTGCGTCGAAGCGATTCTTGATTCTGTCCAGAATCTCGTCCACACGGGGAATAATGATTTTAATAAGCTCAGACCTTGGTACCTGCTGTAAAGTGATGTTGTCGCCCTGCTCATTCAGCGGGGCTAATATCATTTCTTTACCATCACTAGCAGAAGCAACCACTGACCCGTAAAGGGTCTTTAATCTTTCGGCATTGTCATAAGAAGTCTTAAGTCCGTACGATAGGTCGTTTGTAATGTGCGCCGCCCCTACAGGCAAGGTTTCTACGCACACCAGCGCGCCTTTATAAAAAGTCGCAAAAGACGAGGTTCCTCCACCAAACACAATAACCGTTGTCCCTAAGTTTATATCCTCGTCGCTGGCTACGGCGATCGAAGCGGCATAGGGGGCCAGGAAAACTCCATCGACCTTTATATGGCACCTAGAAACGCTAAGCAGCAAATTGTTAAGCGCCAACTTAGGAACGGCAATGACATGCAGCTGAACGCCTAATTGCTGTCCGGCCATGCCAACAGGGTCGCTTATGCCGACGTTACCGTCAACACTGTATTCAACGGGGATTACGTGAATTATTTCAAGTCCTTCGCCGCGTAAATCAGGACGAGCGCACGCAATCACTTTAAGCACGTCTTGGTGGGTGATTGTGTTACCCTGAACTTCCAGCGAAGCCGTATATACTTCCGCAAAAGTCTTGTGGCTGGAAACGCTTACTACGGCGGAATTAACAGCCACCCTAGCGGTACTTTCAGCAAGGTCAACCGCCTTGGTTATCGCGCTTTCAACGGCACTTAGGTCCGTTATAAGGCCAGACTTTACGCCTTTGCACAAGCACTGACCGTATCCAGCTATATCAAAGTCG
>JAISFO010000015.1 GCA_031263535.1 Holosporales bacterium | reverse complement strand
ATGAATTTGTTTCACAAGAAATTTTCCACTCGCTTCGGCATCATTATGGATCTGTAAATTGTCTATAGCCTAAGCAGTACTTGGATTCATCTAGCTTGGGCTTGCTGACGCAAGACTCGAAAGCCTTAACGGTTTCCTCGATTGCCGATTTACGAACTGGGCTTATCTGAACTAAAAGCATCGCTTGATTTAAAATCGCCAGCCTTATCTAAATTTGATGTAAAATTATAATTTACAGATTTTGCTAATTTGCCTTTATTGCTATGAATAAAAATATAAGTTTCGAAATCGTCATTTAATGACTTGCTACAGCAATAATATCCATCGAGCAGATTAAAATCTGCGAGCCGCAGCCTTGGCTGCGCCATATCAGATTTACCGCCAAATCTGCTTAGACAATTATCAAACTGCTATGAACTAGTATTACCTCCATCGAGGAAGCCAATAAGGCTTCCGAGCCTTGCATTAGCAAGCCCAAGCTGAGCGCGGATAAAGTACTGCTCGGCTTGTCGAGGGAAAGTAACGTAAAGGTAAAGGATCAGCGGCAAGCCGGAAGTAAAATCTCAAATACATCTCCTGCGGCAAAGTCTGATAGTACGTCGCCGAAGCAACGGCTCGGAGGTCAACAGGACCTCCTCGATGGTAATACCAGTTCGCCTCGGTTTGATAAGCGTCTAAGCAAGTTTTGCGGCCATTTTGATGTGAGCAGCAAAAGCTGCGGCTCGCAAGCGCATACGAAGGCTTGCTCGATAGATATTATTGCTGTGGTAAATCGAATGACAATTTGGGGGCTAAAAAAGCTGGTTTAAATGGTCAGCAAATCACAAATTTTAGTAATGGTTTCAATTTAAGAAAAGTTCAGTTCGCAGAGCTGGCAAACGAGCAGGCTGATGCCTGCGAGCCGCAGCTTCTGCTGCGTCAAATCTGATTTGCTGCTAAGTTTATGATTATTAAACTGAAGCGAACTAGTATCACCTCCACCGAAGAAGGCACTTAGGTTTCCGAGCCGTCGCTTCAGCGACGTTTTACTGAGTTTTTTTACTTAACTTGCTTGAACGGCTATTAAACTGCAACCATTTGAGTATTGCTTTGGTTTTACTCACTTTGGGCTTGCTGACGCAAGGCTCGGAAGCTTTGACGGTTTCCTCGATAGATGTAATACTAGTTCATCGCAGTTTTATAAACATTTAAGTAAGCTTAGTGGTAAATCTGATCTAACGCAGCTAAAGCTGCAGCTCGTAGGTGCGGATGCAGGCCTGCTCGATTGGTAATTGTGACAAAGAATCGTCAAAGCTTTCTGAATACTTAAGCCGGTTAGGTAAGGGCTTTGGTAAGGGACAATTAAAAATTTCAATAATTTTCTAGCTAGACACTGTGGATATGGATTAAGCAATAAGCCGACAATAATAGTTGATTGTAAAATTAAAAAGGTTAAGTTGGCAGGATCAACAAGCTACAACTGTGAATCAAATTCTTGTTTAGATAAAGCGTATAACTTTAATTTAATAACGGTTTCAACTTAAGAAAAGTTCAGTTCGCAGAACTGGCAATCGAGGAAGTCTGTAAGGCTTCCGAGCCTTGCGTTAGCAAGCCCAAATTAGGCAAAATTCAAGTATCGCTAAGTAAGTCGAAGGAGGATAACGCAGGGGCGTGCGCAGTCCTGCTCAATGGATATGTCCCTACATCACCAAACCTCTTAACTTAGGGCGACTATGGATATATTTTTCTGCATCAAGCCAAACCTTTTAACTTAGAGTATGAGTAAATTAAGTGAGAAAAACATGGATCCAATGGATAAGTTGCTACAGCTTTTCAAATGTCTAGGTCATTAAGTAAGAAATTCAATAAAGCAATCGCTGAAGCGATAGCTCAAAAGTCTTATTGGTTTCCTCAATTGCCGATTCTGCGAATCGAATTTTACCAAAATAAAAATCATCACCTAACCTAAAGTTGTAAAGCTTATCCTTAGTTAAAGTTATCCAGCTCTGAGAACTGAACTCTTTCTAAATTAAGATATAGCCTATTTAAAATCGCGACTTTTGTTCAAATAAAAGTAATTCAGACAAGCATCAGTTAATGTAACCAATTTGAGTTTGGGGTAATGTAACCAATTTGAGTTTGGGGTATTGCAATTATTCTGTCCTTCAAAAAGCCAGCGCTAGATTTATATTAATCTAAAGATGGGATTTCTGAAAAATTTAAAGTGTCCCGTGCCTTCTTAGATCGCAAAAAAAGTTTTCTAAAACGGCTCGGCATTCTGTTTCCATAATACCGCCAAAAGCCTCTGGCGCATGTAAGCACGTTTTTGCCAAGAAGAAATGTACTCCGTGTTCAACTCCACCGCCCTTTGCATCATAGGCGCCAAAAAATAATCGCCTGATTCTAGCGCAAGAAATTGCTGCGGCGCACATTGTGCAAGGCTCAAGCGTTACGTACATATCGCATAACTCAAGCTTAGTGGTGTTAAGGCTTTTTGAAGCGAGCCTAATCGCGTTTACTTCAGCATGCGCTGTTGGATCCTGATTTTGATAAACCGTATTATGTCCGTAAGACACAATTTGATCTGTGCCAGTAAGTACAATAACCGCTCCCACCGGTATTTCACCTGCCGCTTTGGCTTGTTGTGCTTGCTCGATAGCAAGTTGCATGAAGGTTTTGCAGTCTGTGCTATTTCTCTGGCAGAGCATTCGATCCAGCATTTTTGAACTTTTTGACCAGCGGTATAGATAGACCAAAAGCCAGCATAATAGTTAAGCTTATGCTTAATATCATCTGTTTTGGATTACCGTTAGTATAGATCATGCTGCCAAAAATTAGACAAATAGAAGCGATTAAATTGCGTAATACTGAAATAACGGAAGCGGCCGTACCAGAGGCTCCTTTAGGCGCATTATTTAAAGCCAAAGAACAGCAGGCCGGGATCAAACAGGCGCTGCTTAGACACTGAATACATATCGCAAACAGCAGCCTATAAGGCGTAATGGTAAAGATTCCCAAAAGCATCAAGATATTAAGAAGCGCGAACGTTGTGTAAAATCCTATACCTAAATAAAGTCCGGTTTTTTCACCGAGCTTTTTGATTATGCTTCTGTAGCTTAAGGTCATGCAGAACGATACCAACAAAGGTAATGCCTGAATGAAGGCAAATTCCTGTATGGTGAACTTGAAGTCGATCGTATAAAGGAACGGGGCAGAGACCGCAAATAGCATGTATCCGGACAATATAAGCCCCGGCATCGAGGCATAGATCATGAACGAGGGATTGGTCAGCAACAATCTGTAGCCAGAAAAGCCCATGGAAAATGACTTTGATCTGGACGATTGGTCCAAAGTTTCTGGGATATATAAGTAGACCATTAGAAGAGAAAAGAATTGCATGGCAAACAAAAAGAGGAAATTTGCGCGCCATCCGCTGATTGAGCATAAAAATGACCCGATAATCGGCGCAAATATCCAAGAAATTGGCCAAGAAGCTTCAATAAAGCCGAGGTTTCTGGCTCTTTTGGCGCCTGTGCTGATGTCAGAGACGATAACCATAGATATAATCAGCACAACGCCGGATCCAATGGCCTGAATTGCTCGGAAAAATAACAGATAATATATGTTGGTTGCCAAACAGCAACCGGCAAGTCCTAAAATTGATATCGCCAGCCCCCGCACCAGAAGGAATCTTCGGCCATATATATCGCTAAGCGGCCCCCAGAATATCCTTCCCAAGAAGCTTCCAAACATATGTATGCTTATGGTTCCTTGTGCGATAAAGGCCGATATGCATAAATCTTTGGCCAGCAACGGCAAAGCAGGAATGCATAAATTAACCACTGAAGTAGAAATTACATTGGCAAACAGCAGAACCGGAAGTGGACTCTTCAGCATAAAATTTGCATCCAAACTAAGGCGCCTGACTTTGGTCGCAGCTTTATGCAATGACACTGTATCTAGGTGCTAGAGATATAAATATACCAACCTTATACTAATTTTAGGGTACAGACAAGTCGCTGAATGGTCTGTCGGTGGTGGCGGCACTAAAATAATGGCCTGTTATGGAAAGCATAATGAGATTGGATGGCTTTGCTTGTTAAAAAATAAAATCCCAAGTAAGATTAGCGCTGAACTTAAAGGAAATATAGATAAAATCCCCTTCCCACAGCGCTGTAATCGGACAATGAGGAGAGGCGTTATTAAAGCTAATCAATCTTTACGTCAGCACATATGTTACCTTTTCACAAACAGCAATACTTCTTTTAGAGGGTTTTCACCAAATTCCCATCTTGGCCATGTTTCAGGATTATCGCTTTGCCAAAATGATGAATGTGGTGTCAGGATATTTCTGAGGCCTAAAGTAGTTTGCGCTACTATTTTGGGGCCGAAATACTCTTTTAATTGCGCAAAAATATTTGGAAAAGACTCTGCTATAGCGCGTTCAATATCTTGACACTCTTCGAAAGAAACACATCTGACCCAAGAGTAAGAATGCAGCAGTATACAACCATCGTCATCTAATTTGTAATAGAAGGCAAGTTTGCCGCCCACAAGGGTTATCTTTGAAAAGGATGGATCATCCTTAAATTCCCCATCATCGCGGACTAAATTTATCTCAGGAAATCCGGATGATATCAATAGACCATTTGGCTTCAAAACATCCAAAGCATTAGCAACTGCCCGTGGAGAAAAGGCGATATTTAATGGTAAATTTTCGAAGATTACACGATCAAAACCTTCTTGATCTGGCCTTAATCCTAAGGTCTGTCGAGATAGGTTTATGACGTCCATAATCATATCTGGTGATGGGGAAAAACCAAACTTACTCTCTAATGAATCGTGTGGTAAGCCTATGTCTATCAGGAAAAAGTTATACGCTCTTAGTCCATACGCGTCCAAGTCTGTCATTACAGTGGCCCAGCAGATTTTTTCTGTATCGTTATGCCCAAGAGAAGGGATCCCGCTTCCTCTCATTGCGCCTACGATTAGTGTCTTTGTAAGACCGTTGCACTCGCAATGCTCGAAATAGGCGCGCACATCGCGAAAGTTTATTCCATTATCGGCAAGTAAATGCTTGGGTGGAAGAATACTGGCCCTCTCGGTATCGTGAGAAGGGCTGCTGCAGATTTTTATTTTGGTCGTATATCCTGGCTCAATTTCAGGCAATGGATCTTCAGGTGCAAATCCTGGCAAGGTCGACGCTTGACTGGTAATACATACAAACAAAGCTGTTACGAGGATTGCTGCTTTAGATTTATTTATCATTTTTATTTCTCCTTAATCCTTAGATTGCCATGGTATATAATATTATGAAAGCAATATTTTTTACTATAACAAAAAAATATTAGCGACAAACGATCAAGCGCAACTATTAAAACCATGCCAATAAAAAACCCTCCACCCAGAGATCAGGCAGAGGGCTATTTAGTCGTGTGTTGGATTTGATTAGTTTTTACGGGCAGATGCTGTCTTAAACTTCTCCATACTGTCACTAAAGCGAGTTTTAAGCAGATCTACAATCTGAGAACCTGTCGAAGTTATCATTTCTGCTATTTGCTTGCCGTGAGAAATGTTTTTTTCGACATTTTCCCTGATCTTTTCGGTCGATGTTTTAAACTGATCCTGAATCTTGCTAAGATCAAGATAATTCTTACAAGAACTAGAGGCCTCGCCAACCATCTGTTTTATAAAACTCGTTTGAAGTTTCGCTATGCTATTTAGCATTTCAAGCGACATTTTGTTTATATTTGAGGCCGTCTCAAGACCGCTTTTCAGCGTCTCAGATATTTTCGCAGGGTCATATGCCCCAAATTTGCTTCCATCTTTGTTTTCAGCTGCCATTGTATTATTGCTCCCTTTCTTAACCGAATTTTCTTCAACGTGTTGTTCAAAATCCTCCTGAACAACAGATAAAGCGCATTGCGCCGATTTAACTCTTTTAACCATAGTGTTTTCCGCTAAGTTTTTATCAACATAAAATACGCCTAAAATTGCTTATAACATATTTTGCGAACAATTTAAAGATAATTTTATAAAATCACGTTTTTCTGGTGAGATGTGGAAAAATATCGACCTATGACAACTACATCTACTCTTAGGTCGCAGTTGTGATATTGCGGATTAGCCTTTATAAAGTATAAAGCGGCTTTTTGGATTCTGTTATATTTTTGCTTATCCACGGCGAACAGCGCTTGATACGGCGTTGATCTGTATTTAACCTCAACAAACACAACGGTACGCCGCTTCTTGCATACTATGTCCACCTCGCCCTGTTTGCATTTATACCTACGGCGAAGTATGCGATAGCCCTTTGCCCATAAAAAAGCTATGCTCCAGTACTCGGCCGCTAAGCCTTTAAGATAATTAGTCTTCTTTGTTGATTTGCTGCAGTGCAAGTTTATACACCCTGTTTTTAGGAACATTTAGGTCGGCGCTTACGGCGTTTACTGCCTGCCTTAAAGTGGTTGTCTTGGCATATTCCCGTATCGCCGCGCTAAGTTCTTCGTCGCCTATGGTTTGGGCGTGCTTTTGGCTAGGCTCAATCACGATTGTGATTTCTCCACGGATAGCTTCGGGTATCGCTATATCCCCTGTCGTGCCGCGAATAAAGGTTTCATGAAGCTTGGTAAGCTCTTTGGCTATGGCTATCTTTCTGTTAGCGCCAAGTATATCAACTAAAAAGCCCAAGGTAGCCCTGATTCGATTCGCTGTTTCGAATATAATCGCCGTATATGGCAGATCTTTAAGTTGCTCCAGAAAGCGCTTAGCCTCAAAGCTTTTGGCCGGCACAAAGCCAAGAAAGCAAAAGTTGTGTGTTGGAAGCCCCGCCCCGACAAGCGCCGCGATAACTGAGCTTGCGCCAGGTATATACGTTGTGAATATGCCTTCGCGTATACAAGCATCAACAATCTCATACCCAGGATCGGATATCAACGGGCTTCCAGCATCGCTTACCAACGCCAAGGTCTCGCCGTTTTTAAGCCGGGCTAACAGTTTTGGGGCGACTTCTTTTTCGTTATAATTGTGATAAGAGAGTAATGGCTTCTTTATCCCATAGAAGTTTAAAAGCTTGCCTGTCACCCTAGTATCTTCGGCAATCACCAAGTCGCATGCGCTTAGTATATGCAGCGCCCTTATGGTTATGTCAAAAAGATTCCCAATTGGGGTGGCCACTATATATAAGCCAGGTACGTTTTGTTGAGATCTAAGCTTCTTTGTGATACTCTCACTGCAGAGTTTGTTTAACCAGGGTTGTGTATACTCTAAAAAGTCCATGTTACACAGAATAATTACAGCCAGCATCTTCCTCTGTGCCCTTACTATAGTCGGGTGCAGTACGCAAAAGCAAGAATCGACCAAGCCAGTCATGACGGAGGTTGCTGCCCCTAAGGTCGTGAAGGTCGAAGAATCGGAGCATATCGACCTTACGCCTATAGAAGAAAAAAGCACAATTGGCAAGACCATTGCGGTGGTACTGCCTGCTTCTCAGGACTCAGAGTCAATTGCCAACGCGGCAATGCTGGCGCTGAAAAACAGCGCATCGAAAGAAACCGCTTTGGTTTTTATGACGGCTGACAAGCTTGAGGAATGCAAGCTGAAAGCGGCCAGCGCAATAGTTATTGGCTTTCCGGCGGAAAGGGTTCCAGATTTACTCAGCATTGCGGAGGAAAATGATATCCCTGTGATAAGCTTGTCAAAATGCACAGGTAAAGCTTGCGGTCATGTGTATGCGCTTAGGGACCGCGTGGAGGACGAGGTTTTGTCTGTCGCCAGCTATGCAGTTGCAAATGGCATGATCGATATAGCCATTCTCGCCCCAGGTGGAGAATACAGTGACAGATTCGTGGCAGAGCTGGCTCAGCAAGCCTCGTCCGGTGGAAGTCCGAAGTTTGAGATTATTAATTATAACAACTTGGATAACCTCAGTAAGCTGGCTGATTTCAAGGGCCAAGCGGTTATCATAATCGCCAAAGGCAGTAAGCTTGTTGGTATTTTAGACCGCCTGAGCCTTGAGGACATAGATTTAAGCAAAT
>JAISFO010000014.1 GCA_031263535.1 Holosporales bacterium | reverse complement strand
GTACAACCCTTGTACAACCTTTTTGCATGATTTTTATCAATCAATCTCAGCGCATTATTATTTCCTAATACCAATCGTATACTCGATTTACAACAAAAAGTTTATCTATCTTAAATAATAATATTTTTTATTTTTATAGGATTCCTAATCCTGGTGTCGCAGGTTCAAATCCTGCCGATCGCGCCAGTTTATTTGCTGGGCAGAACAGTCCTTATATGAAGTTCTTTAAGCCTTGCTGGGTCGATTTCGGCAGGCGCGTTCATCATAAGATCCTGGGCCTGCTGGTTGACCGGGAACGCAATCACTTCCCGGATGTTGGGCTCGTTTGCCAAAAGCATTACCATGCGGTCTATACCCGGCGCACAGCCGCCATGAGGAGGGGCCCCGTACCTGAAAGCGTTCAGCATTCCGCCAAAATTCTTTTCAACGTCCTCGTTGCTGTAGCCTGCGATTGCAAATGCCTTAAACATCACTTCGGGCAAGTGATTCCTGATGGCTCCGCTTGACAGCTCAACCCCATTGCAAACCACATCGTACTGATAGGCTTTAATTTGAAGAGGATCTGAGCTGTTTAGCGCCTCTAACCCACCTTGCGGCATAGAGAACGGGTTGTGCGAGAATTCTATCTTTTTGGTATCTTCATTAAATTCATACATAGGGAAATCCGTGATCCAGCAGAATTCGAATCTGTTTGCGTCGATCAGTTCCAGCTCCTGAGCCAGCTTAATCCTGACCATTCCGGCCAGTTTCCATACAGCCTTAGGCTTAGCGCATATGAAAAACACACAACCACCATCGGCGAGCTTAGTAATTGCAGACAGCTCCTTAAGCTGGTCTTCGTTCAAGAACTTGGCAATAGGCCCCTTGAATTCATTATTCTTGAGCAAAATATACCCTAGTCCAGGCATGCCTTCATCTTGAGCCCACTCATTCAGCTTATCGAAAAAGCTGCGGCTTTTTTCGGCCACATGGTCGACCTTAATGCCACGCACCAAGCCGCTTTCGTTATTTATAATGTGGGTGAAGGCCTCAAAGCTGCTTTGCTTAAACAGCTCTGTCAGATCGACTATCTCCAGCGGATTACGCAAGTCAGGCTTATCCGTGCCATAGCGCAAAAGCGACTGATCATATGGAATACGTCGGAAAGGATAGGGGCTTATTGTTGATTTACTTGAAAATTCAGCAAACACGCCATGCAGTACTGGCTCTATAGTGGCGAAAATGTCCTCTTGCGTGACGAAGGCCATCTCAAGATCCAGCTGATAAAACTCACCAGGAGACCGCTCGGCCCGGCTGTCTTCATCCCGAAAACAAGGCGCAACTTGAAAGTAGCGATCAAATCCCGCCACCATAAGAAGCTGCTTAAACATTTGGGGGGCTTGGGGTAAAGCATAAAACTTGCCTGGATGGATTCGGCTTGGCACGAGGTAATCCCTAGCCCCTTCTGGAGAACTGGCGGTTAGTATTGGCGTCTGAACCTCAAGGAACCCGGCTTCTTGCATTCTACGCCGCAGGCTTGCGATAACTTGGGACCGCAGCACTATATTCCTGTGAACGCTTTCTCTACGCAAGTCCAGGAACCGATATTTAAGCCGAATATCCTCAGGATAATTGCTTTCAATATTAACGCTGAAGGGCAATGTTGCCGCCGGAGACAGCAGTTTTGCCTCGGCTATTACCATCTCAACCTCACCTGTTGGTATATTGAGGTTGACAGTATCCGCCGGGCGGGGCCGAATCTCGCCACTAAACGATACAACGCTTTCCAGGCTAAGTTGCTCAACCTCCTTGAATATCGGCGACGAAACGTCGGTTACACACTGTGTTATGCCAAAATGGTCGCGCAGATCTATGAACAGCAAATTGCCGTGATCGCGCTTACGATGAACCCAGCCGGCCAGCTTGACCGTTTTGCCGCAGCAATTTTTATCCACCGCGTTGCAATTGCAGGTTCTGTATTCGTGCATGTTGTTTCCAGAAGCTAAATCTTAATGAAATATACAACAACGGCCGGCGTCATAAAGTCCTAAATTATCCTTGCCAAAGGCGTTAATACATTGTATGAGTTGCATGTAATGTATGTAAATTTAGGGCAGTCTATTCAGGCGGCTGTTAGTTTTTGGGAAAAGGATGCGTCTTTACGAAAGTATATTTATAGGCAGGCAGGACTTGTCTCAGCCTCAAGTTGAGGGGATTGCTGAGATTATTTCTAATATAGTTAAAAACGGCTCTGGTGAGGTAGTAAGAGGCGAATATTGCGGCCTGCGCTCGTGCGCATATCCAATAAGGAAGAATCGCAAAGGACACTACTTCTATATGCAAATCAAAGCGCCGCAGGATACTATGCGTGAGACTGAGCGCCACATGAAGTTAAACGAAGAGATCCTTCGTTTCCTGACCGTATCTGTAAAAAAGTTTGATACAGGCGCATGTCCACTGATTCATCAGAAAGCAACTGAAGCTCCAGCCAAAGAAGCCTCTGGCGTATACAACAAAACAGATGAGCATCCGTCTGAGAAGTCTGTGGATGACGCCGTGGCCCAAGAAGCTAAAGACAATCAGGAGGCGGGGCAATAATGCAAAGACGCGGCAACAATCGCTCAAAAAAGGGCGGCAGATCTTCTTCATCATCTCGTTATGGTATGGGATTCAAGCGTCAGGATAATATAGACGTCACAGTTGTTGATTATAAGGACGCTAAGACGCTTCAAAAGTTTACTACTGAGCGTGGCCGGATTATTCCTGCCAGGGTGACCGGTGTTTCCGCTAAAAAGCAGCGTGAGGTTACTCTTGCGATAAAGCGAGCTAGGTTTTTGGCTATAATGCCGTATAAGGCTGTCTAGATTTGGTGAAGTAACTCTATGAGGCAGACAGAAATAATCTTACTGCAAAGAGTGCCTAAGCTTGGCAGTCTAGGCGATGTTGTGAAAGTCAAGCCGGGTTTTGCTCGCAATTTCCTCTTACCCAATAATATGGCTTTACGTGCGACGAAGGACAATATTGCCTTCTTTCAGGAAAAGAAGGAGCAGCTTATCGCAAAAAACACTGACTTGAGGGCAAAGGCTGAGGTTTATTCGGAAAAAATTCGCAATACCGTTGTCACCATCATACGTCATGCTGGTGAAAATGGACATTTGTATGGATCTGTATCGGCAAAAGATTTGGCTGGCGAGCTGGGGAAGCTGGGCCACAAGGTCCCGGCCGGTCAGGTAGAGCTTTCTTGTCCCTTAAAAGAGCTTGGGGTATTTTCTGCTAATGTATCTCTGCACGCAGACGTGAACGTTCCTTTTTTGGTAAATATTGCCAAATCTCAGGACGAAGCACAATCTCAACTAGATGCTTATATGTCAGGATCTGACAAATCGCCTTCCCCAACCGAAGAACCTTCGGCGTCTTAGGTTTATGCTCCTGTTTGTAGAGGCTTGGGCTTAACTGAGAGGCTTAGTTAATCTGGAATTTATAGAGTTTTGGGGGGCGCGAATAAAATATATTTAAGCTCTAATTCAAATCTCTATAAAAATTTTCATGACTACCAACATCAAGCAAAGTTAAAACTAATCGGTCATTACTAATTGTGTATGCCAACAAAGTTAACTGATTTACACATCGAAATTTATAAATTCTAACTGCTGATAAATTTCCTTTCTTTCGCTGACCCGTATCTGGGTTTTTAATGATAAACCGAATAGCGCTGTCCACATCAATTTTTTGGTTACTGTTTAGTTTTTTGTATACTTTTTTAAACCTTGACGTTTCCTGAATAGTCATGCCAGGTCAGAAAACTTAAATTCTGTCGTTTCTTTATTCTCAATCTCCTGCAATCCCTTTAAGCAATTTTTTATAAAATCAATGCTGAGATCAGGGTTCTCTTCCGCAGCTTTACCGATACGCGCCCAATACTCTACTTGCTTGCCAATGCTTCTAAAATTAATCCTAGCGCTCTCTTTTACACTATTTATAAATTCATCAGATATTCTCAAGCTGGCCATATTGCTCTCTTAGTAACTTCATTGTATACAATTGTATACTTTTGTGTGCAAAAGTCAAGTTTTCTTAAACTTCACCTCTTAGTAAGCCTTGTGAAGATTGGTTTTAATGATTTTGTGATGAATAAAGCTTCTTAAAGGCTCATGAAACCCATCTAAACACTTTGGTACCCCCGGGGAGACTCGAACTTTTTAGAAGATTTTCAGTGTTTCTGGCACATTGATGTGTATCTAAGCTTGATATTTTAGAAATATGGCTCCATTTATGGCTCCCCAATATTGATGCTGCCCTTCTGTGAATTTTGTATTTATCCACGGGAGTTTACTGTAATCCGTATGCATTCAAAAGAAAAAAGAAGTATGATATAATAGCTTTAATGCTTAATGAGATAGAGGAAGTGGTATGGACCGTTATTTAGACCCCAAGAGCGACTTAGTCTTTAAAAATGTATTCGGTACAGATAAGAACAAGGGGATTTTACTTGCCTTCCTGAACGACGTTTTTGCAGGAGTGCATGACAAGATTGTGGACGTTGCCTTTATCTCACCACATCAGGACACTAGCATAAAGGTTTTGCGTCAGAGCATTGTCGATGTGCAGTGCAAAGATACCAATGGTAAGACGTTTATTATCGAGATGCAGTGTGCTAAGGAGGGTCATTTTATAAAGAGAGCAGTAGCGTATGCCTCTCGCACTTACACAAATCAAAGGAAAAAGCCCAATGATTACAAAAACATGAACGATGTGATTTTTCTGGCTATTCTGGACCATTCATTATTTCCGAATAAGAAGGAGTATCTGTCGCATCACAGGGTCTGTGATTTGTTAACGCATGAGGTTGATATTCCTCAGTTGTCCTTTACCTTTTTAGAGCTTGGAAAATTTGACAAGAAGTTTGAAGAGCTGAAGACGAATATAGAGAAGTGGGCGTATTT
>JAISFO010000013.1 GCA_031263535.1 Holosporales bacterium | reverse complement strand
ACGTCATTAGCAAAATATGTATGCAAGAGGCTTGGCTAAGCTGTTGTCAGCAAATTGCCAACCAAATCCATAATCTGTTGCTTAACTACCGCAGAAGCATAGCTTTCCTTGACATAGTTGTAAACGTTAGATGCGAGAGTTAGCCTTAAGCCCGAATCTTCGGCAAGACGAATGATTGCTTTAGCAAGCGCGCCAGGGGTTCATAAATTAGGTTTACTGTGAGGCATAATAATAGCACAAATCAATCTATGTTTTCATTTTGTACCATTAGTAAGGTAGTTTGGAGCGTAGAGTAAACTTTCCCTTTCATCAAAGAAAACTAACGCTAAAAAAGCACGACACAAGTTGTGCCTGGTAATGCCAAACTATTAAAAATCTTCTAGCAGTTTTTAGAAATCATATCCACCGCCCATGCCGCCCATATCGGATGCGCCAGAGGCCGTTGGCTACTTTGGCTCTGGACGCTCGGCAACCATGCACTAAGTTGTTGCTATTAGCCCTACAACCGAAGCAACACTCTGCAGAGTGATTCTTATGACCATCGTTTGAGGTAAGTATTTATGCAGCCAACATTCTGTAGAACGTTATCCTTGATTATCCATCTGAACAAAGGATGTTTTGCCTTTTTGGTTAGGCAATTGTCTTTTACACATTTTATTATTAAAATTTTAACAAAAATAATATACGATTATAATTAAGTCGATAGTGGCTCTAAGGTGAATCTGGGCCAGGGTGGCTTAGAACTTAGTTGTTTAAGAGGAAAAATTATATGTCTAAGGAAAAGTTGAGTTTTAATAAGTTGGCAGCCTCCGGTGCAGTAGTCGCAGGATGCCTTGGGTATTGTGGGATTGTAGGATTAGGTATAACAGCGCTGTCGGCAAGTGATGCGTGGGCTATAGTTATGGATATAAATCATCCTATGGCTAAAGCTGCTAGCTCTTGTATTAACCATAAGCCGATTGATCCTGTTTATGATCATGTTGCCAGCTTGATTAAGATACATAAACAGCTGTCTCCTGCATCGAGGACAGCTCTCGAAAATGCCATGGCGGTTTCCACTCCGCCAAGATATCCAGGCGACATTATAAGTAACGGCAACTATCCAGGTCTGGATCACGAGCTTAGAACCTTGGGTGAGCAAACACGACAAAGAGCTGCTGATGCCATAGGCGCAATTGCCGACCATGCGTCTTCACATTGGAATTAGCAATGGAGGGGGGGGGCCTTCGACCTCCGCGCCGAAGTCTTAGCGACGTAGCATTAGGCTTTGCTGCAGTAGATGTTTTTGAGATTTTGCCTCTACGTTATCTTCCCTTGACAAGCTAAACAATACTTGGATCTTGCCCAGCTTGGGCTTGTTGACGCAAGGCCTCGCAGGCACTAGCCTGCTCGATTACCGATTCTACGAATCGAGTTCTTTCTAAATGAGAATCATCGCCTAATCTGAAATTGCAAAGTTTGTCCAAACGAAGGTTTGACTTATAAATAAAGCTTGCCAATTCTATGAACTGAATGATCGAGCTGAAAACATATCTATGCCTCCTTTTTAGCCAAATTGAAAATATTAGATATTTGTATTATCAAATGTATACGTTTGGCTAATCCGCCGAGCAGGCTGTATTTATGCCTGCGAGTTGCGGCTCCTGCTGCATCATATAAAAACTACAGCTAAGCATACTTAAATGTTTATAAAGCTGAGATGAACTAGTATTACATCCATCGAAGAGGTCCTTTCGACCTCCGAGCCGTCGCTTCAGCGACGTACAGCTGAATTTCTTACTTAATTTGCTCAGATATTCTAGAAATGGTGATGATTTATTTTTACTCATATTACCCTCCACTGACGAAACTGCTTTAAGTTGATAGAATTTGTCTGATGTAGAAATACATCCATCGAGCAAGCCTCTGTATGCGCCTGCGAGCCGCAGCTTCTGCTGCGTATTATTAAGCTTTGCCGATGCAGAGACTTTTAAGATTATCACTGACTTGCTATCTATCTTTCATCTCTGCTATTCACAGCCTAAAGAAACATTGCAAGTACTTACTAGCCTATCAATAAATCGTCAATATTTAAGAAGCCTCTAATATTTAAGAAGCCTCTTTAGACGTCTCAGTCTTCTTTGATTTTGGCTTTTTGGGTGTTATCTTAGGCATAGGAGCAATGCCAGCTTTGCCCAAGAATAAAGCAACTCTATCGCTGGGCTTGGCACCATTCGAAAGCCAATACTTAAGCCTATCTTCTAGCAACGTAACACGCTTTGCGTCATTATCAGGCAACAGCGGATTATAAGACCCAACCGATTCTATAAACCTGCCATCACGGGAACAACGAGAATCTGCTACCACGACCTTATAGCACGGGACTTTTTTGGTTCCAAACCTGGCCAAACGTATTTTTACAGACATTTGTTCTTTGCACGCAAAATGAGAACGCTTATGGAATTAGTTTTTACACGAATATCACTACACAGTCAAGATAGCTAATTTAAAAGAGATTAATCGAAGATAGCTTCACGAGCATTAAATTCATAGACAGTTCCATATCTTGGCGGCGTTTTGCAACCTTTAACTGTTGATATAATCATCAGCCTAGTAGACTATAATTGAGTAGTTATACTTGCGCGCCACAAAAACACCCCCCCCGACTAGCCATATAATCAATATTAAGCTCCTTAAGTCAAAGTCTAAACCAACCTCTCTCTCAACTAACTCAGATTGAATTGCCACTGCCATTTGTAAGGAATGGTATGTGCGAGGGTCTGTCTAGTACTGCGATACATTGTTAAAGATGCGTTAATTCAAAAAGTCGCAACGGTCTGCTTGGCGAGTGTAATACTGCATCATCGCAGCTTGATAACCATCTAAGCAAGTTTGGCGGCCAGTCTGATATGGCGCGCCAAGGCTGCGGCTCGCAAGCGCATACGCAGGTTTGCTCGATGGATATAATACTGAGCCAGCGCAGTTTTCTGAATGCCCAAGGTGGCTTAGAAGCTCAAAGAATTTCCTAATTAAAAATAACAGTAAGCAATTAAGGGACAATCCAGCACCTGTCATTAATTCTAAAAGAGAGGCAGTTCAGTTCGCAGAACTGACAATCGAGGAACCCAGCAAGGCTTGCGAGCCTTGCGTCAGTAAGCCCAAGCTGGGAGAGAGTAATCTGACTAATACTTAAAGACATCCTTAAAACAACAACCCGCCCTTACTGTTCTAAGAACGGCAAAAGGCGGGTTGTCACCAGATTTTTATGATAATTACGATTCTGTAAATCGAGTTCTTTCTAAACAGAAAACCATCGCCTAATCATAAAACTATTAAGCTTATTTAATCTGGCGTGAGCTTTTACTTTTCTGCGAAGCAGACTCTTTCGGCCTGTTCGCTTTTCTTACCGCAGTTAAACTCGCTTACAGGACGATAATATCCCATAACCCTAGTCCACATCTCACAAGGCTGCCTTTCCTCATCCCTCAAAGCACAACCTTCACAGCAATTAACACAACCAGCTTTATTTTCAGTCATAATTCACTACTCCCTAAAATTAACACAACTAAATCGGCTTACTGTTCAGTCTGCCAGACAAAATTTCTTCATCACAATGCGGACAGAACTTATACTCACCCGTCATATACCCATGCTTTGGACACACAGAAAACGACGGCGTGATCGTGATATACGGTAACTTATAGTTTGTTAATATTTTCTTAACAAGCTCTTTGCATGCAGCCGACGAGGAAACCCTTTCCTTCATATAAACATGCAAAACAGTCCCGCCCGTATATTTTCGCTGTAAATCACTTTGGTTGTCAAGAGCTTCAAAAACATCATCCGTAGCGCTTGCCGGAAGCTGTGATGAATTTGTATAATATGGCGCACCGAACCCTTCCCCAGCCTGTATTATATCGGCAAACCGCTTCTTGTCCTCTTTTGCAAAACGATAAGTGCATCCTTCGGCTGGCGTAGCTTCAAGGTTATACATTGTTCCAGTTTCGGTTTGAAACTCGATCAGCTTGCTCCTAGCAAAATCAAGAACCCTATGCGCCAAGGCCAAGCCGTCCTTAGTGAAAACATTCTCTTTATCGTCCGTGAAGTTACGAATCATCTCGTTTATGCCATTCACCCCGATAGTAGAGAAATGATTTTTGAATGTGCCCAAGTACCTTTTGGTAAAAGGAAACAGCCCCCCATCCATATATCTTTGGACAACTTTTCGCTTTATTTCCAAACTTACCTTCGCAAGCTCCATAAGCTCAGACAAACGGTTAAGCATTCCAGCCTCATCGCCCTTATGCAAGTACCCCAACCTAGCGCAGTTGATGGTGACCACGCCGACAGAGCCGGTTTGCTCGGCAGAGCCAAACAAGCTGTTACCACGCTTCAGCAGCTCGCGCAGATCAAGTTGCAGCCTGCAGCACATACTTCTTATCATATTTGGCTTTAGGTCCGAGTTTATAAAGTTTTGGAAGTAGGGCGAGCCGTACTTGGCCGTCATCTCAAACAGCAAATCGGCAATCTCACTGTCCCAGGGAAAATCTGACGTAACGTTATAGGTCGGTATAGGAAACGTGAAAACGCGGCCTTTTGCATCGCCAGCAATCATGGTTTCGATATATGCCTTGTTGATCATGTCCATTTCTTTTTGGAGCTCGCCGTACTTGAAATCGACCTCTTTACCGCCAATCAACGGCACTTGATCCTTAATGTCATCCGGGCAAACCAAGTCAAACGTTAGGTTGGTAAATGGCGTCTGAGTTCCCCACCTTGACGGAACATTAAGGTTGTACACCAATTCCTGAATTCCTTGGCGAACTTGTTCATAAGATAAATTATCAATACGAATAAATGGCGCCAAATAAGTGTCGGCTGAGCTGAACGCCTGAGCCCCAGCCCATTCATTCTGAAGCGTTCCAAGGAAATTAACCATCTGACCAATCGCAGCAGAGAGATGTTTAGGCGGATTGGCTTCTGCCTTGCCTGGCACGCCATTAAATCCTTCATTCAGCAAACTTCTTAAAGACCAGCCGGCACAATATCCAGACAACATGTCTAGGTCGTGGATATGGACGCTGCCATCCTTATGAGCGGCCGAAACTTCCTCAGGATATACTTGGTTTAACCAATAGTTTGCGACAACCTTGCCAGATACATTAAGGATTAAGCCACCAAGCGAATAGCCTTGATTAGCATTGGCCTGCACGCGCCAATCAAGCTTATCTACATATTCATTCACCGAAGCAACCGCGTCGACCATAGCCCGTTTGTCCTGACGCAGCCTTTTGTGCTGTTCACGATAAACTATGTAAGCTCTGGCTGTTTTGAAGTGATTAGAGGATATCAGCGTCTGTTCGACGATATCCTGAACCTCTTCGATAGAAGGATACCTTTTTTCGAAGCGCACATCGATCACCTTCATGACCAACGTGGTTAAAAGGCTGGCTTCGTTTTCATCGAACTCTTTTGTTGCCGCGCCAGCTTTGACGATCGCCTTTAGAATTCTATCCCTCTCAAACGGAATAGATGAGCCGTCTCTTTTGACAATATAGCCTGGGGATTTTTGTATATTTAACTTAATCAAGTAGGTGTTTCCTTAAACAAATTTTATGGGAGGAGTCTGTAAACACCCTACCACTTCTGTACCACACTATCAATCTGATTTTTTTAATCTCTTCTAATTTCAAAAGTCGATCCCGGACCGACAGCGATTCAAGGAAAAATTCTTGCATATACATGTCTTTTCTTTTGCTAAGACGGCACACCTCTATACCATCGCTGGTTTCCATGACTATATTGGACCCAACAAAAGACTCTATATCCTCAAGCGGCACTGGCACAGTTCCCACATAGCCGCCTAAGTCGTAGATAGGCTCCATCTTGCGGCTAGATACAACGTAGACAATGCCGCCAGGGTTGGTCTCGGCAAAATACTTTGCTTCAAGTATGGGGGCAATGCGATTCAGTGGATCAATATTGGCCTTGCGTCGCTTAAATCTGTTGCTTTTTTTTATTGGCTTTTGCCCTAAAGCAGGCTCAGGACCATTGCCATGCAGCAGCCAATTTGACTCAAAATACACCCCGAGTTTAGCAAAAATATCAACCAGGCGCTCAGACGTTTTCTGATTAATGCAAATGCCCCCATCTATCCAAGCACTAACTACAAATTCTGGGATCCTAAATTGGGCAGAAATCTGATGCGCCGATGTTTTAGCAAGCTCAACTAGCTTTTTAAATCTGGCGACTGTAGCCGGATCATCTTTCTGATTTTTGCAAATTGACATAACAATACCCCTTTATATTTAGGACGCTACCACAAAAATAATCGATCTCTATTTGTCAAATTAGCTGTTTATTAACTACGATATGCTTTCATATAAGTATATAAGATAATCGTCACCAAGTTGATATATCAATTAAAAAAACTGCAAGCGGAATTAATTAAGCCGATAAGAACCGCCGCCGGCGTGCTGGGGCGGGCTTTGCCCTTGCTGCCGGAAAAGCAACTGCGCAAACCGCAGGTATCAGGCACGCTTGGTTTGCTTGACATTTTTGCTAGGGTTACGCGAGAGATCAAAAAACCCGCATTTAACATAACCAAGACGGTTATTGAATCCCAAGAGTACACTGTAACTGAGGAAATAGCCCTCGCGCGACCGTTCGGCAATCTTTTACACTTTAAAGTCCAAGGAATGAAAAATCGCAGGCCAAAGGTGCTTATCATCGCGCCGATTTCTGGGCATTTTGCTAGTCTTCTGCGTGACACTGTGAAGCGCATGTTGGTGGATCACAATGTGTACATAACTGACTGGATAAGCGCCAATATGGTTCCGTTAAGCTTGGGTACATTCGATTTAGATGAATATAATTCCTATATCATAAGCTTTTTGCAAAAAATGGGGCCGGGGGCGCACGTAATGGCGGTGTGTCAGCCTGTTGTCCAGGGCTTAGCTGTGTGCGCGATTATGAGCGCAGCAAACGATCCTTGCGCGCCGGCTTCACTCACCCTAATGGGCGGGCCGGTGGATCCCAGAAGAAACCCAACAATGGTCAACAGGTTCGCCGAGTCATTCTCTATCGAATGGTTTAAAAACAATCTTATACAGATTGTGCCCGCTGGATTTCCGGGCGTAGGACGACGAGTTTACCCTGGTTTTATCCAGATTATGGCCTTTATCAGTATGAATCCGCACAAGCACTTTGATGCACATATGCAGTATTTGGTCGATTGTATTGAAGGAAATGACAAGGGACAGATAAAACATCGCGAGTTTTATGATGAGTACCTGACGCCCATGGATATGGACGCCAATTTCTTTATAGAAACCGTCGATAAAGTTTTTAAGAAGTACGAATTTGCTCGCGGTATTATGAAATACAAAGGCAAGTTAATAGATCCCAAGAAGATAACCAAAACTGCACTTCTGACAGTGGAGGGAGAGCGCGATGATATATCGGCGCTTGGCCAGACGTACGCGGCTCATGATCTGTGCCCTAATATACCGGCTAAAAACAAACAGTCTTTTGTGCAGCCTGGCGTAGGTCACTATGGCGTATTTTCCGGCAGCAAATGGCGCGGCATTATCGCCCCAGTGATAACTGAGTTCATCCGTAAACACGACAAGTCGTGTTGATCTAAACCGCCTTTAGAATCTAGTTTAATCAAAGCGAATGCCTAAAGCAGAGGCTGATAACTGAGGGTATAGAGATCTTCAATAATGCAGCAATAAAACTACGGCGAACTTCGCATTTCTAACTCTGGCTTTCTCTTAGGCCCTTGCAAGCTAGTATCTACGTGCTGGAAATTCAGTTGTAAATGAAATCCGCCTAAAGAAGTGTAAGTAAAAAAAACACCTACTGAATACAGCGGGTGGTTAGTTTTCAGGTTATCAATATTTTAATTACTCCCCTCCGCCGTATACGATTCTCGGATCGTAATTACGAAATGTATCATTAAGCGTTCCTCCCATCTGCCAATGCGTTCCATCTTGGCTAATCATCGTCCAATGACGCTGCAGATTTTCAGTTGCCTGCTTATTAGCTCTAAAATAACAACATCCTGTTGCGACAAATTCACCGTTGCCAAAAGCAATCGACGTTAACCTATTCCAATTATAACAATGATGACCTGGATCAATCATCGGGCTTTGTGTCCAATTAATCCCGTCTTCGCTGACTGCTGTTTCTTGACCGCCCACTACGACAAATTTACCATTGCCAAAGGCGATTTCTCTTTGCATATTCATACTTCCTTTATTAACTAAAGGCTTCAGCAGTATTTGTTCCCAACTAATCCCGTCTCTGCCGGTTAATATTATATGGGAGTCTACATAACAAGATTCGAGAGAAAAATCCCCTTCGAAGGAAATTAAACGTAATTTTTGCATTCCGATAGCAACAAATATCCCATTACCAAAAATAATTTTATCAATGTGATCACAATCTGAATCAGCAATGATAGGCAAACTATGCGATGTCCAGTCGAATCCATTTGGGCTGGTTAAGAAGACTCTGTTGTTATGCCCTGATATAATAAACCGTCCTGCTCCGTAAACGCTTCCCCATAGGATACCTTGAAAGTCTATATCACCTAATTCAACTCGCTTCCAATCACCAATTCCAGTCTGGCTAATAAAGACTGCACATCTTTTCTTGCCGGAAACTAATCCTGCCACAACAAACATGCCATTTCCGTTCTGGTCATATCCATAAGTGATTGTATGAGGGTGTTCTGCTTCAAGGGCCGGAAGCCGTTGTTGCGTCCAATTTATTCCATTTGGGCTTGTGAAGATTACGCCATTATGTAGTTGATGAGGATAATGTACATAGCCTGTTCCCACTGCAACAAACAGCCCTCCTCCATAAGCGACTGCTTCAATATCTACATTTACAGTTCCAGGGTAAGGTGCCCCCTCCCCCTTTGCAACTACACACTCGCCCCAGTCTTTTGACTGCCAGTGGCGTCCTCTACCTAAACTTATCATTAATGCATTGCCTTCAAATCCTGACCAAATGAATCGGCCGTGACGTGGGGCAGCATCTTCTGCCTCTGGTGAAGACGGAACAAGCGCAGCGTTAGAATCAGATACAATCAGCCCTGCCGACAAGCAAAGTATACTTTTCAAAAAACGATTCATTTTTATCTCCTTAAAAAACAACTAAGGGTGAGTATAAATAAAAATCCTTTTTAGTTGATGATTTTTTTAATCTGATGACATTTTTTTACTTTTCCGGCTGAAAACCAAGGCTTGGTTCGTATAAAATACACTGCATAAAATAATTCGCGCCGATGCACTTTCGTGAAGGGTTGGCAAGCGAAGGTATGGCATTTAAATTTTTATTGTCAATTGGGGGAGGGGCGGAAACATGCTTGGTAGAGCCTCACAATTCAGTACTATCTTACAAGCCCCACCTAGAAAACAACTAAACGCTACAATGAAAGTTTGAAATGTTCAGGCTTTCTGTGGCCACTACATTATTGAGAGCCTCTATACCTTCAGTTATCAGTCCCAAAAAGCATTTCTGCTGTACTGAATGCGGCGGCTTTGATAGATTAACTCGCACTGATCGTGGAGCTAGAAGATGAAAGTGTTTCTTCCTGACGGAAGGTGTGAGTGCTTTGCTGATGGGGTTTCTGGAAGCAGAATAGCAGAGATGCTGCCGCTTCGCGCCAACGCTTTAGCTGTTGAGGTTGACGGCACGGCGTTTGATTTGGCCCATATCATCACTGAAGATACACGTGTCATTACGGACTGCGAAGGTGATTGCGCTCACGCTGATTCGACTGCACAGAAGTTACATTTTATCACATCGGACAGCCCAAAAGGCCTTGAGCTTATTCGCCATAGTTGCGCTCATCTGTTGGCATCTGCTGTAAAAGAGCTGTATCCAGAAGCTAAAGTTGCCATTGGCCCGGCCATAAATGACGGATTTTATTACGACTTTTACAGCAAAGAGCCGTTTACCCCGGAAACTATCGAGCTGATCGAGGCTCGTATGCATGAGATACTTAAACGCAAGGCCCCGTTCGTTAGGCAAGAGCTGAGTCGCAAAGAAGCCGTCGATTTATTTAAAAAGCAAAATGAGGACTTTAAGATTGAGCTTATTAACGACCTGCCCTTAGATGCGGTCATATCTACATACAGCCACGGCGACTTTACAGACTTGTGTCGCGGGCCACATGTACCGGTCGCTGGGGACATTCTAAGCCATTTTAAGCTGACAAAGGTATCTGGCGCTTATTGGCGCGGAGATTCCTCTAAACCCATGCTGCAAAGGATATATGGTACAGCCTGGGCGACCAAAGCCGCGCTTGACCTGTATGTTAAGCGCCTTGAAGAAGCCGAAGCCCGAGATCACCACAAGCTTGGCCGTGAAATGGACCTTTTCCATATACAAGAAGAGGCTGTGGGGTCGATCTTCTGGCATCCGAACGGATGTACTTTGTTCAGGCTTTTAGAGGATTTTATACGTAAGCGCATCACCAGGCACGGATACAAAGAGGTCAAAACACCGCATCTGATAGACCGCTCGCTGTGGGAGAAATCCGGCCATTGGGAGAAATACCGCGACGCAATGTTTATAGCGGAATCCGAAAAGCGTGTTCTGGCCGTAAAGCCGATGAACTGCCCAGGGCATATACAAATATTCAATCAAGGCCTAAGAAGCTATCGCCAATTGCCGTACAGGGTTGCCGAATTTGGCGTGTGCCACCGGAATGAGCCATCTGGCTCACTTTATGGCCTTATGCGTGTGCGATCCTTCGTGCAAGACGATGGCCATATATTCTGTACGATCGAGCAGATAGCCAGTGAAGTCCAGGATTTTTGCGATTTATTGATGTCTGTCTATAAAGATCTTGGCTTTAATGAGATTTTTATAAAATTTGCCGACAGGCCTAAGGTGCGCGCTGGCGATGATGCAACCTGGGATACGGCAGAAAAGGCGCTTAAGGACGCCATAAAGGGAACAGGACTTGATTTTGAATACAGCCCTGGAGAGGGGGCGTTCTATGGGCCAAAGATTGAGTTTGGTTTGAACGATGCTTTAGGTCGCTATTGGCAATGCGGAACTTTGCAGATGGACATGGTTTTGCCAGAGAGGCTTTCCGTAGAGTATATGGGTGAAGACGGCAACAGGCACAGACCGATAATGTTGCATCGGGCTATTCTCGGGTCTTTAGAGCGGTTTATCGGTATTCTGCTGGAACATTATGCTGGCAAGCTTCCAAAGTGGCTTATGCCGGTGCAGGCGATGATTATTCCGGTGATGACTGATACTAACGGCTATGCAGAAAAAGTCGCACAAGTACTGCAAGACCGTGGCATCAGGTGTCAGGCTGACCTGCGTTCGGAAAGCGCAAAATACAAAATACGTGAGCATTCTGTCGCAAAAATCCCGCTTATGGTTATGCTTGGGCCAAAGGAAGAGGAAAATCAGGCGATAACTACCAGATGGCTTGGCGACAACGATAATCAAAAGACTTTGTCTTTGAAGGAAGCTGAGCAGGAACTTGTCGCCGCATTCAAAGCGCCATAAGGCACATCAAAACCAAAGGTTATATGGATCAATGTCTATGGTTAGCCTTATAGATGATGGAACTTTTGTGGCTTTAAGCCAGGCCCTTATGTATGACTGTATGTCATAGTGCCTGACCGCGCGCAGCAAAATGCGCCAACGATTACGACCTTGCAGCCTGGCCATAGCCGCAGGAGCTGGGCCAAGTATTTGCAAAGATGAAGCCTTTGCGTTGGCCGAAGGCGTGGATGCGACTATCTTTTTCGCGAATTCCTCAACTTGTTTTGCGTCGTTTGACGACATAATAATTGCAGCAAGTCTGGCATATGGTGGAAGTTGGCTGACTTTGCGGCTGTGCATTTCCAGCCTAAAAAACTCTTCGCTGTTGTATTCCTTAAGCGCCTTAAAAAGGGGGGTGTCAGGGCTGTAGGTCTGAAGCAGTACTTTACCGCGTACTTGGGCCCGGCCTGCGCGACCAGACACTTGTTGAATGGCCTGGTAAGTTTGCTCTGAAGCGCGGGGATCGCTTCCCATAAGGCCAGCATCGGCGTCAATCACGCCAACCAAAGATATATCCGGAAAATGATGGCCTTTTGAGAAAATTTGCGTGCCAACTATAACATCGCAGCGATGGTTTACGATGTCGTCGTAAAGCTGTTGCATTCTTTGAACTGTTGGCACGGTGTCGGATGATGCAACGACAATTCTGGCAGAAGGAAGTTTATCGGCAAGCTCTCGCTGAATACGCTCAACCCCAGCGCCAAAGGCAAACAAGCCGTCCTCACCGCACTGTGGGCACAATGATGGCTTTGGCAATTGATGCCCGCAGTAGTGACACGTCAGGATTTTGTAATTTTTATGTTCTACCAGCCAGCTGGTGCAGTTCGGACACTGAATGCGACGGCCGCACTTGTTGCATAAGGTAATCGGCGCGAATCCTCGCCTGTTTATGTATAAAAGCGCCTGTCTGTTCAGGCCAATTGCGGCTTTAATTTCAGACAGAAGTACGTCCGAGATATACTCATTTCCCTTGCAGCCGAAGCCGCGCATATTGACAATATCTATCTCTGGCATTTGAACTTTTGAAAACCTAATCGGCAACTGCAGCTTTGTATATTTACCGATCAAACAGTTGTTGACGGTTTCTACAGAAGGCGTGGCCGACGACAATACCGCTGGTATCCCAAGGATCTTGGCCCTAAGAACGGCCATATCGCGGGCGTTATATATTGTGCCTTCTTCCTGTTTGTACGAGGGGTCATGCTCTTCATCCACTACGATAAGGCCTAAATTACTGAAAGGGAGGAACAGGCCCGACCGAGCGGCAATTGTTATGCCGACTTCGCCGTTCAGCGCCTTTAACCAAGTATTTCTTCTGTTTTTCGGCGTAACGGATGAATGCCAGATAAGCGGCGGTATGCCAAAATACTTTTTCAGCCTGTCGACCATTTGAGGGGTAAGCGAGATTTCTGGCAGCAAAATCAAACACTGTCTACCTTTAGTCAACGCATACTCACATACCTTAAGATAGGTCTCTGTCTTACCCGAACCCGTTACACCGTCTAAGCAAAACGTAGCGAACTTGGCTTGATCAACGGCGCCAAAGATACAAGAAGCCGCTTTTTCCTGATCGTCCGTAAGCCGTATCTTTTCAGGAATAACAGAGGCTTCGCAGACATGGGGCTTTTGCTTGATATCTTTGAATAACGTAGATTCGCTGAGAACCATCTTCAAAACAGCCCCGCGATCTAAGATGTTGTAATCGGCAACCTTCTCAATAAATTCAAGCGTTGTTGGGGGGATGGGCGGATAGCCGTATATGCGGGATATTTCTTTGATGTTTATCAGTTCGGACGATTCTTTTACGAACCAGACAACCCCAATCGCGGTTCTTGATCCAAATGGTACTTTAACGATTTGGCCTGGCTCTATAACACCGTCCTCAGCGCAAGAGTATGTATAAAGCCTGTCTATTGGTGCCGATACCAAAACATCAAACAGCTTGGGCATTTTTATACAAAAATAAAGCGTGTTGCATACTAACTTAATTAATCGGCAAGTAAGAAATATCTAGTAGTTTATGGTTTTGCCGTGTAATAAGGCCGAGCGTATTGCAATTTTCAAAAAATGGCGGTTAAATCGCCTATCATTTTAGGGATATCGATGCATTTAAGTCAGGAGCTAAAGCAAAGAGCAATATCTGCATCGATAATTTTAGCAACGGTCGCTTGTCCAATATATTTTGGCGGGGCTTGGACGTACTTATTGTCTTTTGCGGCTGGTGCCCTATGCGTGTACGAGGTAGCATCCTGTAAACAGCAATCGGTTTACCTTATAAAAACATGCGCCGTCGCATATGTAATAATGGGAAGCGTAGCGTTCGCTTTATTACGTGATAAATGTGGCCTGTCTGTAGTCTGTTTTCTTATAATAGCGACTTGTTTTGCCGACACATTTGCCTTCCTGGGCGGCAGAGCGATAGGCGGCCCAAAGCTGTGTCCAGCCATAAGTCCTAAGAAAACTGTATCAGGCTTGCTGTGCGGAATGTTTTGTTCAATAGCTGCAAGTCACTGTTTTGCTTTATCGATGGATATAGACGGACCTTTGCGCCATGTGGCTTCATCGGTAATTCTGGCATTCACTGCAGCCATTGGAGACCTTTTTGTGTCCTTCATCAAACGTAAGCTTGGCATAAAGGATTTCAGCAACCTAATTCCAGGGCACGGTGGTTTGCTGGATAGGCTGGACAGCATGTTTTTAAGTGCGATCGTATTATATTTGATGCTGAGGTGTTGGTAGGCCAGCCTCAATAAGTTGCAATTACGACACAGTATACTAAATAAACATGCGACATATCTAATTTATATGGGGCTTATTTCATTTTTTACTTGACGTATATGGGCTTACCGGCTCATCATGGCCATACAGACTGCATTTTGTCTTAAAACAATCTAACCGTTATGCATTTACAAGAACTGAAAGCGAAAGCGCCGTTGGAGCTGCTTGCGTTTGCCGAAAGCTTACAGATAGAGAACGCCAGCTCTATGCGCAGGCAAGACTTGGTATTTGCTATCCTAAAGAAAATTGCCTCCAATGGGATAGAGATATATGGCCGAGGCGTTTTGGAAATACTTCAGGATGGGTTCGGATTTTTACGCTCGGCCGAGGCTAATTACCTGGCTGGATCGGATGATATCTATGTATCGCCATCCCAAATACGCAAGCACAGTATGAAAACCGGGGACACTGTCGAAGGGCAAATACGTGCGCCAAAGGACGGCGAGCGGTATTTTGCTTTATATAAAGCAGAGACAATTAACTTCACGTCGCCTGAAGTGGCCAGGCACAGAGTGAACTTTGATGACTTAACTCCACTTTATCCTCAGGAAAAGCTTAAACTAGAGGGCGATATTGCGTCTAAAGATAAAGACAAGGGAATAACGGCCCGTGTAATCGAAATTATAAGCCCGCTTGGCAAGGGGCAGCGCGCGTTGATAGTGGCCCCTCCGCGTACGGGAAAGACTGTCATGCTTCAAGATATTGCAAGGGCCATAACCGACAACTGCCCTGAGGTTGTGCTGATCGTCCTCTTGATAGATGAAAGGCCCGAGGAAGTAACCGATATGATCAGGTCCGTAAAGGGAGAAGTAGTAAGCTCTACCTTTGACGAGGTGGCCTCAAGGCATGTACAGGTCGCCGAAATGGTCATCGAAAAAGCCAAGCGTTTGGTTGAGCATGGCAAAGACGTTGTTATTCTGCTTGATTCCATTACAAGACTGGCGCGTGCTTATAATACCGTATGCCCATCGTCTGGAAAGGTTCTGACAGGCGGCGTTGACGCGAATGCTTTACAGCGACCGAAGCGCATCTTTGGCGCCGCGCGTAATATAGAACAAGGCGGATCGTTGACAATCATATCCACTGCGCTTATCGAAACGGGTTCTCGCATGGACGAGGTTATATTTGAAGAGTTTAAAGGAACCGGTAACTCTGAGATTGTTTTGGATCGTAAGCTGTCTGATAAAAGGATATTCCCTTCAATCGACATAACAAAATCGGGTACTCGTAAAGAAGAACTGCTGGTAGACAGGCAAGATTTGGCCAAAATGTGGATTCTCAGGCGAATTGTAACGCCTATGGGTACGGTCGACGCAATGGAGTTCTTGCTTGAAAAACTTCGTGAAACAAAGTGCAATCAGGACTTTTTCGCTTCTATGAATAATTAGGTAAGGGAGGTGTATTTTGGAAACAAGCAGCTGTAGTAAAAAGGACAAAAAGTTAGACAAGCGTTTGCTGGATATTATGGTCTGTCCTGTGACTAAAACCCCGCTTGAATACGATCAGGATCATGATGAATTGGTCAGCAAGCAGGCCAAATTGGCTTATCCGATCAGGAATGGCGTTCCTATTATGTTGGCTTCCGAGGCAAGGAAGTTGGAAGACTAAATCTGGCAACAATCGTTTATTGTAAGGTTGTTATGCAAGAAGAATATCAAAAATCTCTAAGCCATATAAAAGATACCATCGATATAGTTCGGAGGTCTCTTTGACTGGGATAAACTTAATCAGCGCCTGCAAGCGCTAAATCACAAAATCGACAACGAAAACCTTTGGGATAAGCCAGAGCAAGCTCAGGAGGTCATGCGTGAGCGCGCTCAAATTGACCAGGACATCAAGAAATGCCTGGCATTTGAGTGTGAGTATAAGGACGCTGTTACTCTGGCCGAGTTGGCCGATGAAGAGGACGATCCGGAAGCCAAGCAGGAAGCTCAAAGGATAATTACCGATCTTTACGGACGGTCCGAGGCTTACCGGTTGGAAAGCCTCTTGTCAGGCGAGGCTGACCGTAACGATTGCTTCTTGGAGATTCATGCTGGAGCAGGCGGCACTGAGGCTCAAGACTGGGCGCAAATGCTTATGCGTATGTATACAATGTGGGCAGGCGATCGCGGGTATTCTCTTGAACAAATTGAAGAAAGTCTTGGTGAAGAGGCGGGCATCAAGTCATCAACCCTAAAGATCATGGGGGCGCGGGCCTATGGCTGGCTGAAGTCTGAGTCAGGCGTACATCGGCTGGTCAGAATATCGCCATTTGACTCAAACGCAAGGCGACACACCAGTTTTGCTTCGGTTTATGTGTATCCAGTGATCGACGACAACATTGAAGTCGTGGTTGAAGAAAAAGATCTTAAAATAGATACTTACCGCGCTTCTGGTGCCGGCGGTCAGCATATAAACAAAACAGAAAGCGCCGTCAGGATCACGCATATGCCAACCGGCATTATTGTTCAGTGTCAAACCGACCGGTCTCAGCATAAAAACAAGGCTACTGCCATAAGTATGCTAAGAGCCCGCATATATGAAATGGAGCTTAGGAAGCGGGAAGAACAACAAAAGGGAATAAACTCTGCCAAGTCTGATATCGGCTGGGGACACCAAATTCGCTCTTATGTCCTGCACCCATATCAGATGGTTAAAGACCTAAGAACCAATTATGAAAAAGGCAACGCACAAGCGGTGCTTGACGGCAAGATCGACGAATTCCTCTTGTCATACTTAGGCGGGATGGAAGCTTAATTATTAAAGGACAGAATAAGCAAATAATCAGTAGCAAGCCAAAGGTGAGGTCTTAAATTCTCTACAGTGACAAGATTCAGTATACATTCTAGGCTGCAGCTCGCAGGTGTGTGCGCAAACCTGATATGGATATAATGTGGATATAACAAGGAGTTATTCCCCTATTCTTCGAATATCTGAGCAAATTAAGCAAGAAACTTAGTAATGCGTTGCCAAGTAACGACTCTGACACCTGAATGGCTTCCTCGGCGGATGCGATACTAGTTCATCGCAGTTTGATAATCATCTAAGCAGATTTGGCGGTAAATCTGATATGGCACGTGAAAATTGCGGACCGCAGGCGCATATTCAAGCTCGCTCGCTGGATATGTTCCTACATCAAGCCAAGCCTCTTAACTTAGAGTCAGTTACACCAATTGACGCTTATCTAAGCTATTCTTATTTAGACAAGATTAGCGATTTTAGACCAAGTGATAGTTTTTACTTAGATAAACTTCAGTTTGCAGAACTGATAATCTAGCAGGCTAATATCTGCGAGCCGTAACCTTGGCGCGCTAGATCAGATCTACGGCTAAGCTTACTTAAATGTTTATAAAACTGCGATGAACTAGTATTACATCTATCGAGGAAGCCGTCAAAGATTCCGAGCCTTGCATCAGCAAGCCCAAACTGAGCTAGACTTAAGTATTACTTAGGTTATAAGTAACTACAAATCCATAATAATACCGAAGCGAGTGAAGAATTTCTTGTGATAGCAGATCATAGTGTCTTCGGCAGCGTAAAATGAACTAAAACCCCACCCCGCCACAATAGCATTTGGTGTCATAGTATCTGTTCTGAACTTACTGGCAAATCTCCTCTTTAAAGTCCAAAATGCATCAAATCTAAATTTAAAACGCTCAAAGAAACTTATCTCAAATCCACAACCCAATCGGGGATTTTGAATCATCTTGCTACCCTCTGTGTTGTAAAAAAGCCTATCAATATTACGATAGACTGCCCTATTCACTGGGTTGTTTGAACCAAAAACATAATCTCCACTATCCCTAAAGTGCGGGTTTTCACCACGTCCCCTGAGGGTATTAAACTCTACTCCAGCAAGCAAATATGGAGTAAAATAATTGCCAAATTTTATACCAAGCCTGTATGACAACCCAAAAGAAAACCTCTCAAATAGATCATCTTTTTGCTTACCTCCGCGGTTTATAGTGGAGCAATCAGCTTCTAAAGACATTCGTAGCTTAAAAACTTTCATCTCTAAGCCAACTATTGCACCAGTACCGATTCCTGAGGCTTTTGTGGCCAGATTGCCGTCTACATTGCCAAGCATAATATCGTTTTGATTGAAAGGGCGAACAGGAACATTTCCTGCTGCATCAGGAACAACGGCAATTCCACTACGTCCTACCAAAAAACCGCCAGCTGGTAGAGCGCCTCCTATAGAAAAATTAGGCACGAAGTACCTTGGCTCCAGAGTAGCATTTGAGCTTGAGTAATTGCTGGTCACGCCTAGGTACAGATGTGGGCGAAAGGAATCTTTGTTCGGGCTTGAACAGCCAGATAAGAGTGTTACCAACGAGGCTAGGAATAATATCGATGCAAATTTGCCGAATCGATCATGAAGATTTGAACGACCAGCGATCTGTATGTTAGAATAGACAGTTCTTCGAACTGAACTATTTTTAAGCTAAAATCATCATTCGGTTTAAAATCGCCACAATACCTACCCCCAGCTCAGAGCTAGGCTGCCCTTCAGCACTAGTGCTAAAGAGAGAAGGGGGGGGGTATAATCTCTCTAGCTCCAGCACGCTTTGCGCCTATCATGATCATTCCACAGCGAAATATCCTTTATACTTATTCAATATTTAAAATAAATTATCAAGATAAAGCTATCAAAGTCCAGCTCGATTTATAGATCCTCTAATTCAACCGATTTATCATTTACTTCTGAAGACAAGCGTTCAATCTTACGTATGCGCTGAACCATTGCCCCTCCCTTTTCGCTAAAAGAAAATCGATATATTCCGTCTATGCCGAGGTGTGTCTGATTAATATCCGCACCTTCCTTATCGTTCTTAATTAAAAATGAAACAACATCATAGGCCGTAAGCGCAACAACCTCTGGCTCTTTCTTAAAATACCCGAAATACCCATCATGAAAATCCACACACTGCTGCTGGTCTGGCGCACAACATTGGGCGTCACGTATCAAAAGATTGTCTTTTATTAACGGATCCAAAGCCCAGCAACTAAGCCCAAATACCTGCCA
>JAISFO010000012.1 GCA_031263535.1 Holosporales bacterium | reverse complement strand
CAGCAGCCTAATCTGAAGAGTGAATGATTCTATACAGTGAGTATAGTTTCCGCCCAGAAACATCGCCTTGATGATGGTCAGGCTGTCACTCAGTGTATCTGCCCTGAATATTGCCCAGCCAATTACGACAAACAGGATAGTAAAGGCAGTACTTAAAAGAGTCGGCAGATTAACATTGGTCTTCCTGAAAGCATGATTTACCGCAGCGCCAATTCCATGATAAAGCCCCCACACCGCATAGGTAAAACCTGTGCCGTGCCAAAGCCCGCTTATGAACATAGTGATTATAACATTCAGATACCTCCTCGCCCCTCCACCAAGCGGAATATAGATGTGATCACGCAGAAATACTGACAGCGTTATATGCCACCTGCGCCAAAAATCCACTATGCTTGTTGACTTATATGGCAGATTGAAGTTGACTGGCAGGTCCACGTTGATCATTTTGCTCATCCCCAGCGCCATATCGCAGTATCCAGAGAAATCGCAATATAGCTGCACCGTATACCCCAAAACACAGCTCCAGGCGTCTATCGTCGATATATCCATACAATTTATATTCTTGAACATAGGGTCGACGAGCGTGCCTATAAAATCGGCAATAATTACCTTTTTGCCAAGACCGATTATAAGCTGATCCATGCCTTCAACGAACTTATCCCTGTCAAAAGTGTTAAGAAATTGAGGTACAGTTTTGGAATAAGAAATAATCGGCCCAGCAATCAAATGAGGGAAAAAGCTGACAAAGGCTGCGTATTTTTCAAACGATTTGCCTGGCACTGTCTGTTTATAGTTTTCGTACTGGCAGGCAATCTGAGTAAAGGTAAAGAACGATATGCCAATCGGCAAGCTGCCTTGAATGCCGACAACCGTAGCATTGTGCGCAGCATAACCTGCCAAGCATTTAAAGCTAGCCAGCAAAATCACGTTAAATGCGACGCTTACCAAAAACCAGCGCTTGTCTTTATCTACAGCTTTGAAAAACAGAAAATTGGCGATTATAGAGACAATCAGAAACGCGAAAGAGCCAGCGCCAAGCGATGCGTGGAAAAAGAAAGAGAAAACAGTAACACACAGGTACTTTAGCTCAGCATTTTTAACCGACCAGAATGCAATAAGAAATATCGGTAAAAACAAGCCTAAAAATATCGTATCAGTAAAAAGCATAATTAAAAATCTGCCATTCTAAATAACTTCGATTTTTTTTGGAAATCGCATCAGCGCTTTGGAAAGTACCTGATCGGCATCGTCTATACAAATGATTTCTAATTCTTTTTTAATCTTATCTGGTAGTTCAGGCAGATCCTTTTCATTTTCCCGCGGGATTAGAGCCGTTTTGATACCGCTGCGCAGGGCTGCAAGCAACTTTTCTTTTAGCCCGCCAATTGCCAAAACGCGTCCACGCAGAGTTATCTCACCAGTCATTGCAACATCCTTGCGTACAGGAATGCCTGTCAGGGCGGATACCATCGAGGTCATCATAGCCACCCCAGCCGACGGGCCGTCTTTTGGAGTTGCACCCTCAGGCACATGTATGTGTATATCGGTTTTTTCGAAAATATCCTCATCTATGCCGTAGGTACTCGCCCTTGACCGAACGAAGCTTAACGCGGCCTGAATTGACTCTTGCATCACTTCACCCAGCTTACCAGTAAATAAAGTTTTGCCTTTACCGTGCATGCATACGGCTTCTATCAACAGCATTTCTCCACCGACTTCTGTCCACGCCAGGCCATTGGTAACCCCAACCATATTCTTTTTATCAGCGCGAAGGTGTTTGTATTTTCCTACACCCAAATACATATCCAAGTTGGTTTGGGAAATTTTTACGTCTTTTTTAACGGCGCTTTTTCCAGATACGACGGAACTTTCATCGAGCTCAACCAAACGCTTCGTGACTTTCCTGGCAATCTTTGCGATCTCACGTTCAAGCCCGCGCACCCCAGCCTCGCTTGTATAAGACCTGATGATTTCGCGGACAACGGCGTCTGGAACAGCAAATTCCTTTTTCCTCAGGCCGTGAGCTTTGCGCTGCTTATCGATAAGGTGGCGCTTTGCGATTTCAAGCTTTTCGTCTTCTGTGTATCCGGAAATGCGGATAACCTCCATCCTGTCCAAAAGAGGCGAAGGCAGGTTTAGCGTGTTTGCAGTCGTGACGAACATTACGTTAGACAGGTCGTAATCAACCTCCAAATAATTGTCATTGAATTTAGAGTTTTGCTCAGGATCCAAGACCTCAAGTAAAGCTGAGGCAGGGTCGCCGCGCCAATCAGAAGCAACCTTGTCAATTTCATCCAGCAGAAACAGCGGATTTATGGTTTTTGCTTTTTTTATCCCCTGAATTATTCGGCCAGGCATTGATCCGATATAGGTACGACGATGCCCGCGGATTTCCGCTTCATCCCTAACCCCGCCAAGGGAAACTTTCACAAACGTCCTGCCGGTTGCCTCGGCAATAGATTTGGCGAGCGACGTTTTACCAACGCCCGGAGGACCTACAAAGCATAATATTTGAGAATTTACCTTTTTTACCCTTTTCAGAACGGATATATACTCCAGTATTCGGTCTTTGACCTTATCAAGGCCATAATGCTGCTTATCCAGCAAAGCTTTGGCTTCAATGATGTTGGATTTAATCTTTGAAGCCTTACCCCAAGGCAGAGCCATCAGCCAATCGAGATAGTTTCTGATTACCGCCGCTTCTGCTGACATAGGGCTCATCTGGCGCAGTTTTTTAAGCTCAGATGCCGCTTTCTCTTGCGCCTCTGGGGACAATTTTACCTTCGCCAGCTTACCCTCGATTTCCTGTATGTCGTCGAGGTACTCACCGCCTTCGCCCAACTCTTTCTGTATGGCTTTTATCTGCTCGTTTAAATAGTAATCGCGCTGAGACTTCTCAACCTGCTTCTTTACGCGGTCTTTGATTTTCGCCTCGACCTGCATAAGTTCTACTTCGGCTTCGAGAAAGCTTAACAATTTTTCAAGACGCTTTTGAACGTCGTCAATTTCAAGCAAGCTTTGCCTGTCTGACACTCGCAGGGTTAAATGTGAGGCAATAGTATCGCTCAGCTTAACCAGCGACTTAATCTGCGTAACCGAAACAACCGCCTCAATTGGGATTTTTCGGTTAAGCTTCACATATTGCTCAAACTGAGAAACCAAGGTTCTCATCAATGCATCGGTTTCTTTGGTTTTGGCTTCGGTTTCGACAATCTTTATGGCTTCTGCAGTCAGGAACCCGTTGGCTTTATCGATATTGCTGACCTTGGCGCGGCTGTATCCTTCGACCAGAACCTTTACGGTACCGTCCGGCATTTTAAGCAGCTGAAGTACTCCGCCGATTGTGCCCACATCATAAAGGTCGATTGCATCTGGGTTGTCTATATCTTGGTTTTTCTGGGTAACAAGCAAGATCCGCTTATCAGTGTACAGAATGCTTTCAAGCGCCTTAACGGAAGCGTCCCGCCCAACAAACAGTGGAACAATCATGTTGGGGAATATGACAATATCCCGCAAAGGCAAGATCGGGTATCTGTGATTTTTTTCCAAACTCATGCGACGGTGGCGACATTTAGCATGCGCCTAGTATACCCAAACTACGACTATTTAGAAGTGGGGTTACGCATAACTTTTCTAAATTATGCTTGCCGATTGGCAGTTCTGCGTGCGCTAAGGACGCCCCTAACCATCAAAGCACATGGGGTTACAATAAGGGTCAATATAGACCCAAACGTTAATCCGCACACAATATTACCGGACAGCTGGACCCACATATCGGATGTAGGCGCACCAAATAAAACCTGACCGTGAATCAAGTCTATATTAATGGCAAACATCACTGGCAGCAGGCTGAGTATAGCGGTTACCTTTGTCAGAAACACAGGACGCAAGCGCTGAGCACCAGTGACGAGTATCCGCATTTTTACGTCACTGATTTTATCAGAGAGGTGACTGTAAGTATCGATTAGAATGATGTTGTTGCTGACAATGATTCCTGCCAATGCAATAACCCCGATACCGCCCATGACGACCCCAAACGGCATACCTCTGATTAGCAGCCCTACAAACACGCCGATGGTCGATAAAAGCACGGCTGACAGAACCACAAAGGTGCTGAAAAAGCTGTTAAACTGAATAATCATCATTATGGCAATCGAGCATATGGCCACAAGGAAAGCAAAGCCTAAAAACGATCCAGCCTTCTGCTGGTCTTGCTGTGCCCCCTTATAGGCGACATTTACATCTTTCGGTATATTATTGCCGATCCATTGCTTTATCTTATCAATCACCACCCCGGATACACATCCAGGCTTCAGCTGAGCTTTAGCTCTGGCGCAAAACAGTCCGTCCAGCTTGCTTAGCTTGCTTACGCCATGACCTGGAGAGTAGCTAATAAAGTTGCTGATTGGCACAGAGCCAGCACTTGTTTGCAAATCAAGGTTTTTCAGTTCGTCTATATTGCGGTATTCCGGAGGGAATTTAACCATAATGTCGATTTCGTTCTTGCTGTCATCCGGCCGAAAAACCCCTATCTTCAATCCTCTGGTTACAAGTTGTACTACATTACCAATTGTGGCTACGCTGGCATTAAAGTTTATGGCGCGAGACCGGTCTATAACCAATCGCCACTCGATATTCGACACTGGCAGAGTATCCTGCACAGACTGCAGCTCTTCTAATGTTATAAGATAATCTCTGATCTTTTTAAGCTCTCTATGCAGGCGGTCATAATCGTTGCCAATTAGACATACATCAACAGGGGTGTTTGGTGGCCCTTTGCGCTCTGGCTCTACAATAACCTGTATGCCAGCGATGGGCTTAAGCTTGCGCTCTATGTCATCCAGTATTTGCTGAGCCTTTCTGCGCTCTTGCCAATCGACAAATTCGATCATGATGCGACCTATCTCATCTTCGGTTTTGGCCCCATCGCGCAAAGCTGCCATTGGATTAGCGGTTTTAGAATCCCCTACTCGGCTGTAGACTGAAGATAGCTCTTTGAATGGGATGACAAGGTTTTCGACTTCACGAATAAGCTTGTCTTTTTCGTATATTGAAAGATTTCCTCTAGCCAAGATTTTTATCACGGCGGTATTAGGCTCCATCGACGGAAAAAACTCAATCCCAGCGCCAAACTTAGCAAACGACCAGATCGAGACAATCAGTAAAAGCGCTACGCTTCCTAAAACCTTAAATGGACGATGAAGCGCCCAGTCGAGCAAGCGAACATAGGCATGCCCAAAGCCAGATGATGGCAAATCGTATCTTTCTTGCGGATTATATGAAGGCGTGGCAGCGTTTTTATCCCTCAAGCACACTATCGCCAAGCAAGGAACGAAAATCAGCGCCATAAATATCGATGATGTCAAGGTGGCGATTAATGTAATCGGCAAAAACTTCATAACTTTACCGATCATATCTGGCCAAAATAACAGCGGGAAAAATACCGCCAATATCGTAGATATAGACGTTATTACCGGCCAAGCCATACGCTGAGCGGCTAAGCGGTAAGCGTCGCGTACACGAAACCCTTCCTCTATCTTCCTGTCGGCGTATTCAACCACAATAATCGCGCCGTCGACAAGCATACCGACCGCGAAGATAAGACTGAACAATACGATCATGTTCAGGGTATATCCGCAAAGGTAGATATACAAAATCCCCGCAAGAAATGCCCCTGGAATGGACACGCTCACCAACACAGCGGTCTTCTTACCCAGCGAGTATGCAATTATCAGCACTACTAAAATGATGGCCAAGAAGATCGTATTCTCAAGCTCGTGAAGGTTGTCCATGACCATTTTGGACTGGTCATAGGCGAAACTTACCGAAACGTCGCCAGCGCCCCACTTTTTCTCGGACTCGGCGACAACTTTTCGGACATTGCTTATGGTTTCTATTAAGTTTTCGCCAGAGCGTTTAACTACCTCAAGCACTATGGCTTTTTTTCCGCGATCTCTTGCAAAACCGGTAGGATCCTCATATGTGCGCCTGATTGTAGCTATGTCGGCGACGGAAACCGACGATTGTCCATTAGAGGCCAGCGGACATTCCATAATCTCTTGCAAATTTGAAAGAACGCCTGGAACTTTTACAGAAAACGCCCCCACGTTGTTTAATATACTTCCAGCCGACACCAACTTGTTGTTGGATTTGAACAGCGATGATATGTCCTGCATACTAAGCTGATAATTGCCTATCTTCGCCGGATCCAGCAAAACCTCTATTATCTCGCTGCGGCTGCCAATGACGTCTACGCGCAGTACCGAATAGACTTGAGCCTCTATATCGTCCTGCAGGTCTTCGGCAATTTTGTAAAGTTTTCTGTCGGGAATATTTCCTGCCAGCTTAATCAAAAGTATAGGGGTTTCGCTAATGTTGATTTCTGTTACTACAGGGTCTTTGGCATCCTCAGGAAGCTCGGCCTTCACTAAGTCGACCTGATCCTGAACCTCGGTTTTTGCTTGTCTTAGGTTTTTTTCTGGAAAGAACTCCAAAACGGCGCTTGCCCCACCTTCATAGGCAACCGTATTCATCTCTTTCACCCCGCTTATCGAGCGAAGCTTTTGTTCCATTGGCCTGACGATAAGCCTTTCTGAATCATAGGTAGATATCCCCTGACATGTAACGTTAACCTGAATAAACGGGACTTCTATATCGGGGAACAGTTCTTTGGGAATCCTCACATAGGCAATGATTCCCATCACAATAACAAAAACCAGGAAAGAGATGGCGGCTTTATAGTGATCAAGCGCAAAGTCGATAAACTTGTTCATTCGACAGGCCTATTCCGGAACAGCAGCAACTTCAGCGCCGTCAATTACATACTCGTGCCCGACTGTTATTAGTTTCAAATCGCCCATATCTGGACCAGACACCCAAGTCCCATCATTTTGCGTTGATACGATTTTAATCGGGACGAATTTTACCCTGTTTTTGCCAGTAATAACCTTGATTCCTGGGGCGCCGTCATCAGATAAAACAATGGATGAAGATGGAATAAAAAATCCGCTTGTCACGCCAACTGCAATTTTACAATTAACAGTCATGCCGTCAGCAATCCTCAAGTCATGATTGGATATTTTAACTTCGACTTCGTAATTACGCGTTTTACTGTCAGCGACATGAGATACGGCCGTCACCGCCCCATTTATTTTCTCAGATATGCCATCTATGTCTAAAATTGCGTCCTGCCCGACTTGTATTTTTGAGATATCTTTGTTTGAGCAAAATACGCTCACTTTCATCGGATCAAGCTCGGCAATCGAGATAATGGCTGTCGATGTTGCAACGGATACTGACGCTCCCTCGTTCAAATAGATGTTTCCAACAACCCCAGAAAACGGAGCCCTGATTTTCGAATACTCCAGATCCAGCTTTGCCTGCTTCTCTTCAAGTAACGCTGCGTAATATAAAGTTTTCTTATTCGCGACCTCAGAAAGCGAGTGATATTGCATGCTTCCTAATTTTTCCAAGGCTTCGTATTCAAGCTTTTTGGCTTTTACGTCATGCTTGGCTTTGGCCAGTCTTTCAAATCTGGAGTCATCGCTTAGCTCAACAAGCAACTGATTTTCCTTTACTTTCTGTCCGCTTACGACGTGGATTTTTTCTACCTCGCCAGAAGTTCTGGCCCTTATGCAAGCGCTTCGCCAAGCTTTTGTGTATCCTCGTACGTTTACAGCCTCATCGAAACTTTGCACCGGTATATTTCTGAAGCGAACGGCTTGTTTATTGCTGCGCGTGATTTTTTTGCTTTCTTCGGGTTTTTTGAAAAAGCTGTGGCCGACAAACCAAATCAACAGTATCCCCGAGACAATCACCGCTCGTTTTGTTATTTTTGTCATGACTAACAACCTATCCGCGTTTTAATACTGCGGCAAAAAAACCGTCCATCCCAACCGTCAGCGGAGAAGTCCGCAAAAACCCACTCTTCACAACCACTTCAGCCTGGTCGGCTATGTTATGCTCCTTATCGTATAAAGTAAAGCCTACGTTTTCGTTAAGAAACCTCAAAATCTGCGCCTCGTTTTTGGGATTAAAAATGAAAGCAGGGATGTGGTATTTTTTCCATCCCTGCTCTGCTATAATATTTAGGCTTGCAAGAGTGCTGAGACTAACTTAGTCCGCTATACTGAAACATTCCATCAAAAAATTTTCTAGTTCTTTATCCTGGTTAAATTTGAGAAATTGCTTCTTCAATTTCTTTTTGAGGACTTGTTTCAAAAGGCTCTGATTCCCAAAATATCTGCTTCATTGCACGAAGGACTTTAATAGTTCCTGCTGCATTTTTTGTTCTGAGCCATAAAACATCTGAAAGGTTTGAAAATCCATCAACATCGTCAATTTGACAACTCATCATATCGCATGTGTCACAGCACAGAAGCTTAATCCTGGGATGATGCAGCTCAAAGTAGCCGTACGCTGCGCCTAAGCTATGTAGTGCTGGTATAAAAATAGGACATTCTGGATCGGTTAACCAACTTAACTCAATATCCGCGCAATATAATACGCCTGTTTGTAAAGCGTATGTAAATGCGCAACCGGTTTCACCATCGCGTATCATTCCACCAAATAATCCATCACTAAGTGAACGAGCATTATGTCGTACATCGTCAGGAAACCCTCCGCCACGATATACAGTGGTTTTTGGCGTATCTTCGATAAAGTTATACTCACGGGAAACACAATACGTAATTAGCCTTTGAATACTATCTGTTCGTCCATCTATTAGCGGCTTAAAAAAAAGTTCTACCAATTTAGCGCCATATAAGACGGTAAGGCTGTCTATTTCTTTCATACTAGTAGGTATCTTAGTTTTATATAGCAAATCGGCGCTGGTTTTAGTGCATTTGAGCAGAACATTTATTATATCAGACATCTGATCAGAGGTTGGATTTAGCACATCTATTTTCAATTTTTCGATAAAATTTACTGCAAAGTCGTTTACTCCCCAAAACGCCTCTTTAACCGGCTGCTTCAATACGTATTTTCGATATTCTGCAGAAATTGTCTCTCGCCCATCGTCTTCTATTGTCAATTTTTCCTGTAAGGCAAAAGAGCTGCTTTCTATTTTACGCGTGAATTTTCGGGCGACGCCACGAATATCTGAATTAGAGGCGCTTATCAGAAAATCATGATTTAATTCTTCCATAACGAAAAGTTGATAAAGCGATTTTGGTATAAGAAAAATCGCCACATCATCAGCTTTCTCTTTTATACGAGTCGAAATGAAATTCAATCCATCTTGGCTTAAACCATCTTGTTCTTGCTGTGATAAAGCAGGATTGCACGGATTGGTACTTGATGGAGGCCAAAAAGTGACGGTGTCCTTGTATATAGACTCCCGCTGCTCAGGAGAAATAGAAGCGCCGTCCACTGTGAAATATATCGGTACTACATTTCCCAAGGATCTGGCTGCATGTGATGCAAAATTTGCAAAATACAAATTGCTGAAAAGTGTAAGAGCAATGCATATTTTTTGTGTAAAAGTACTCATTATATATTTCCATTTTATTCAAAAATACATATACTAATATATGAGTATATTTTTTTTCTATAAAGCAAGTTTTTGTGAAAATGTAAAAAAATATGTCAACGATTTGTACCGCTGAAAAGTTAAGCGGATTTTCTTATATATTTATAAAGATAACGTAAAGGACTCGTGCCCCTTGTTAATTAACGTAGTGGCACAAAAGCCGTCCACATTGTTTAACAGTGGAGAGGTTCGAAGAAATCCGTCTTTAATGAGCCCTTTAATCTGCGGATGAAAATTATATACAGCATTAAACAAATCGAAATCTGTGTTTTCGTTAAGAAACCTCAAAATCTGCGCCTCATTTTCGGATTTAAAAACAGAGCAGGTGGCATATATAAGCCTCCCTCCCGTTTTCACTAGGCACTTTGCCGTATTTAGTATTTCCACTTGCAAGTTTATCAAGCGGGCTAGCTCTTTTGGGGTTAAGCGCCACTTTCTGTCAGGATTACGCCTCCATGTCCCGCTGCCAGAGCAAGGGGCGTCCACAAGCACCACATCCGCAAACCCCTCATGCCGTTTAAGCCATTTTGCATCCGGTACCAGTACTCTGGCATTGCTGACGCCCGCACGGCTAAGCCGTTTTTTGGCTTCGTTAAGTTTATTTTGAGATACATCAAGGGCGTACAAACTGCCCTTATTTTCCATCATAGCCGCCAAGGCAAGCGCTTTGCCTCCAGCGCCTGCACAAAAATCAACAACCGTCTGAGCCGGTTTAGCCTGCGTCATCAAGGACAGCAGCTGAGATCCCTCGTCTTGCACCTCAGCCAAACCTTCCGACAGCACGCTGCTGTGCGGTGAAAGCCTTATGTTCCCAGATATCCTAATCCCCCAAGGTGAATATTTAGTCGCGTCTGCCTTGATTCCCTCTTGGGCTAAAGAAAAAAGCACCTGTTCCCTAGTGGCCTTAAGGGTATTGGTGCGAAGGTCTACTTTGGCCGGTTTGTTTAGAGCATCGACGTGATCTTGCCAGCTATCCCCAAAGCTTTCCTCAAGCTCGGGCACCAACCACTCTGGCACGTTATGTTTTACATTTTCCGGTTTCGCACGCGTAAGGTTATCTTTTATCCTGGGTATAACTGAAATTTCAAAGTCGCTTAGGCACTCGGGCGAGTACTGACCAGAGCAGAATATTGCTTTGATGCTCTGCTCGTTGTAATTATTACTGATCAGCCATGCAATGACTAGTAACCTTGCAAACCTCACATCCACAGAGGCTTGGACCGCATTGTCATTACCCAGCAACCATTGTAGTGAAAGCTTATTGCGAATAATCGCATAGACCGTCTCGCTTATGAATTTACGGTCCGAGCTGCCGATATATCTGCGTTTGCGGAAAAAATTAGCAATTATGTTATCAGCCGGAAGCGTTGATAATTCAACCTCGTGGATAAGATCTATAACCGCTTGGATTAAAGAGGCTTGATGCACTAGTACCGCCAGTTAAGGCCGAGTCTGTAGTAACAACACCTCGGCCTTTGTTAGATTTTCACGCCTAGCTTTTCTAGCACGTACTGGCAAAGATATGAACCAGTCTCTTAATGCCTAAATGGTCTTATTATACGGTCATAGTACCACCTTAAAGCCGTAAAGGCTTTGCCTGACCCTACATCTGCAAGACGGTGTAGGCAAGTCTCGCCGTAATCTTTAAGAGTACTTATGACGTCTGCGAAAGTGGCTTGACTGGAACTTTCCGAGGCACTTAGCGCTACGAAATCTTGCGCAGTCATAAATGAAGCTGCAGCACCAAATCCATAGTTAGCGCGGTACGCTGGGTCGTATGATGACGCAAACCTATAATACTCTCCAGTACTTCTATCAATCATTCCATATACTGCAGATACCTGATTTCTTTCTATTGCCTCCAAGCGTTCTGCGACGATGTCTCTGTAACCTTGCGAATTATAGGACAACCAAGAAGCATACTTTGCCATCAAGCCATCGGTATACTCCACAAAGCCGAATTTCCGAGTATCAGTTAGCAAACTTGGATCATTGGCTGCAGCTTTGGCGATTGTTAGATTTTCGTAAATAGGAGCTAAATCGGTAAGTATATTTTTACACAAACACCAAAACTCCTTAATTGCCCCACTCTCAGAAATCATCCCCAAATCTACTGCTGCAATAACACCAACAGCCTCAAAGAACGTTGAGTAAGTTTCCCCCAATTCTTCTCCAAGGCACTGATGCGCAAACGCATGACCGACTTCATGACATATGTTATGCAATATATCGGACTTGTTTTCATAAGACGCTACGATGGTTTTGCTTTTTTTACTGTAGAAACCAGCACAAGCCTTAGTAGATTCGCCAAATTGAGCAAAAATACTTTCCTGTTCCTGAGTCCCTTCTTTGCATATTTGCGCATTAAGACCTGCGTTTAAAATAAATCCAGATTCCGCTTCACTAAAACCGAACATATTGCCTATGCGGTCTACGAGACGCGGCCACATATCTTGCTTAAAGTTTTGTACTAGATCGATTATGGGCGGCTGATCAGCTATTACGCACAAATCTACGTCGATACTGTCAGCTATGCAGGATCTGAAGTACACGCGATACAACGATTCCCTTTCCCCTAAAATCGCCTGTAAACCATCTACAACGTCATCGATATTTGGAGAATAGCATGAGCGTGTCAACAAAATATTACTCTTCAACATAGGAGACTCCGTTTGACCCGATATATAAAGCCCCCATCCTGCAGCAGATGGAAGTACAACTGCTTGCATAAACTGTTGATAAGAGCAATTATAAAGGTCTGGCACACGAACATGTAATCTATCAGATTCAGATTGTATTTTGGGGAACTGGTCATTATACATAAGCATCCATAGATCACCAACAGCAGAAGCATCAGGTAACGTCGCTTTCAATTGATCTACAGAGATTTTTGGAAGCCGTTTCGCAACTGGAGCGGTTGTTTGGTTTGCCGCTTCATCAAGTATTGGATCCGGATTTGGCAAGGCGCCATATATATTGGCAAAATTCAAGCATAATGTTGCAATTAAAGTTAATTTCTTCATCTCTAATCCCCATTAATTTTCTATACTAATAATATATAATGACAAATATTGTATTTGTCAAGTATTATTTTTCAAAAAAAGAAAATTAGCTAAAATTATTTGCCGATCAGCAAATTTTGAAAGAGGTTTCTACTTCTTGAATCCGGTTGCGATTAGGTAGAGTTCTGAAGATTCTTTGCGGCTGGATTTTGGTTTAAAATGCGTGACTTTTTTAAAGTTGGCTTTCAGGTCAGCAAGCAGCTTTTGTTCTCCGCCCCCTTGGAATACCTTTGCGATAAAGCTTCCGCCAAGCGCAAGGTTGTTTAAGGCAAAATCGGCAGCGCTTCTTACCAGCGATATTATGCGAATGTGATCAGTTTTGGCATGACCGACTGTATTCGGGGCCATATCGGATAGGATTAGATCTGGCTTGTCGCCTAGAGCGTCCAGAATGCTTTTAACTACCTCCGCGTCGTTAAAATCGCCCTTTACGAACTCTATTCCGCTGATATGGACAATATCAAGCAAGTCTGAGGCAACCAATTTTCGTCCACCATCACCGTTGTACGCGCGGTCAGCTGCCACTTGACTCCATCCTCCAGGCGCTGCGCCCAGGTCCAAAATCGTGCGCGCTTTTTTGATTAATCCAAATTTATCGTCGATCTCTATAAGCTTAAATGCGGCGCGGGATCTGTATCCTTGCTTTTTGGCCGCTGCAACAAAGGGGTCGTTCAATTGACGTTCTACCCACCTTCTGGATGAGGGTTTTTTCAAGCGGTCTTTCGTGACCCTTACCTTCATTGTCTTTTCTCTTTAACCTCCGCACGATATCAGGTAATATCCCGGCTTGTAAGCCCCTGTGGCGGAACTGGTAGACGCGATAGACTCAAAATCTATTGCCTTCGCGGGTGTGGGAGTTCGAGTCTCCCCGGGGGCACCAATTATTTGTTTTCATAAATCCTTGTAAGGTTAATTTTGATGGTTGAGGTGGTGGATTTGCTAGGTTTTAGTGATGGTATTTGTTCAGGATGGTTCGTAAAAAATTGCTTGCATTCGGATATTTTGGGGGCCATAAATGGAGCCACAAAATTTTATGTGAGCAATCCAATGCTAACTGACACTGTGTGCAGAAATGCTAAGAGAAAAGATAAGATTTACGACTTAACCGATGAAAAAGGGTTACGTATTGAGGTTTACCCAAATGGAAGTAAATACTGGAGGCTTTATTACAGGCATGCCGGCAAGAAAAAGAGGATAGCGTTAGGAGTTTATCCTGAAGTTTCATTGAAAGATGCAAGGGATAAGAGGGACGAGCTAAGAAAGATAATCAAGGCAGGAGAAGATCCAGCGGAGATAAGGAAGAGAGATAAGCTGGAGGCTCGTGAAGCCGTTCAGAATACCTTTAAGAACATTGCGTTGGAATGGCTTGAGAAAAAGAAAGGGTCAGTGACAGCACGTCAGATATTTAAAATTACCAGAAGGTTAGAGATGAATGTACTGCCGTTTCTAGGCAGTATTCCGATTAAGAGAATATCACCCAAAGATTTATTGGCGACGATACGCAAAGTGGAAGAGCGAGGAGCATTAGAGATGGCACGCTGCACTTTGCAGTATGTGGGGCAAGTGTTTAGTTATGCCATTTCCACGGATAGATGTGAGCACAATATAGCAGCCGACCTCAGAGGAGCGTTGATTCCGCCAAAGGTGAATCACTATGCTTATTTTGCAGAGAAGGAGTTTTGTGAGTTTCTTGGTGGATTTCATGAATTTAGAGGGAATGTGTTGACGAAGCTGGCGTTGGAATTGTTGATACTGACGTTTGTGAGAAGTGGAGAGGTTAGAGGAGCCATGTGGAAAGAATTTGATTTTGATAAGCGGCAATGGCGCATACCAGCCGAAAGGATGAAGATGAAAGAACAGCACATTGTGCCGTTATCCGAGCAGACTGTGGCTGTGCTGGAGAAGATAAGGAAGTTTTCACCGGATGAAGGTTTGCTATTTCCCTGTAGGACGGACATAACCAAACCGATAAGCGACAATACGCTGTCCAAGGCATTCAGGGACCAGGGGTATCGAGGCAAGGCTACTCCGCATGGGATAAGGGCTACTGCATCTACGATATTGAATGAAAATGGCTTTAAGCCAGACGTTATAGCGAGGCAATTGGCGCACTGTGAAAGGAACAAGATAAGGGCCAGCTACAACCATGCGCAATACCTTACGGAGCGTAAAGAGATGATGCTTTGGTGGGGTGAGTATGTAGACAAGCATATGGGACAGTCTAGCTTGGGAGGCAATAAATGAGCCTTAGAAAACCAACTGCAGACGAGAAGCAAGAACTAAAGGAGTTGAAAGAGAAATATCCTTTAAAGGTCGAGAGATATTTGGACATAGATACAGTACTGGTTTTGGAGCTGCCGTATCTTATGCTTGGGATAGACATGGAAGGATATAACCAAGAAGCAGGTTATGGCGGAAGCGCGAAGCATTCTTTAATAAAAGAAGCTGATGAGATTATTGAAAGCGCTGTGTTGACCGACAAGCTTAAGCTCCAAAAGCGAGAAATAGTGGGCTTTAAGCACGACCCGATTAGATACGAATATAGTCCTTATTTACCATCGCTGAACCCAAATAGAGTCAGGCCTGATAGCAATCCTGATAGTATTAAAAACACGATGGAATATGCAGCTGCATTGGCCTTATTACCTCATGATGTAATTTATAAGCTTTTTAGAATAATAGATGTGATTAACTGGCTGGATAAGGAAAGGGCCATAGACCCGAGGTTTCCCCTGAGCTTACCCAAAAAGCTGGTGAAGTATTATAAGGAGCATAATGAGCAGAATAAGTTCGTGCAACGCAAGTTGGATAACTATGACCAGATAAATAAGGCGCCTAATACCATACACCGGCTGATATGTTTTTTAGCTGACAGTTTCTTGAATACGCATCAAGCAGCCTTAGAGCAATCTGCAACGAGCATAATAACGGATAGCGCTAACAAGTTTTTCACAGGAAAGCTCAAAAAGCCTTTGACAGAAGATACTGTACGCAGAATTCTGGCTATATCTGAGACAGTGCATCCATCAGCTCAGAACGCATTTAAAAGCAGATAGAAAAGACTGTCTTAAAGCAGTATTTAGCAAAACATGTTAACTGTTTCGGGATTTCACAAAATCCCGATGCTGTTTGGCTCTGCATCAGCGTTTCAATAGATAGATAAAAATTATCGGGATTTGTTATAACCTATATATTCCCGATTCGTCATTTCTTTAAGTGCTTGCTTTTTTCAGATAACTCCCATATATTTCATCGCGGAAATCTGCCAGTAGTTGGCAGATTATGGATAATCATTATTTATTAATACAAATGATTATTTGACTATAAGGAGTAATTATTATGGGATATCCCATTAATTTGATTAAAGGCGCAGAAGCGTCATGTTTCTTAAGGCTGCCACAGGTACTTGAGCTAATCCCAGTTGGGAGGACTACTATCTGGCAGTGGGCCAAAGAAGGTAAATTTCCGAAGCCTATCAAGCTAGGTCCTAAGCTTTC
>JAISFO010000011.1 GCA_031263535.1 Holosporales bacterium | reverse complement strand
ATTCTTTTGAAATATCCAGCATTTGTGGATAATCAGATATCTTTGTGCAAACAGACAACATGGTTGTAATCTCGCTTGACTTCGCGCGACCAATTATATCAGGCAAATCACTACTAAACTCGCAAGAGGCGATGTGGCAATGGCTGTCTATTAGCATAACGCAACGATTCGTAATATCATACGACTTATCCCAGAGTTAGGCTGGGAAACGTAATTGGTGTAACGATATATGCTTGAAGGCGTTTTCGCAATCCTCAACACAGAAACTACGGCTTTGATAGAGCTCACCTCTTGCGTAGCTTTTATGCTGATGCTGTTGAGATATTTTGGGATTTATGGACTTTACGTCTATATAACCGTTATATCAATCGTCGCCAATATTCAAAATCTGAGGGTTGTAAACTATTTGCTTATGGCGGACCCCATGGTGCTTGGAACAATAACATTCTCGACGATATTTATCGCCAGTAACCTAATGACCGAATACTACGGTCCGGTTGCGGCCAGGCGCGGCGTCTTGGTAAGCTTAGTCGGCTATGGCATGTTCTCGTTTCTAATGCTTACGACAAACTGCTATCCAGTTGGGCAGAACGTGCCTTCTGGCGTGCTGGATATGTGCATTGAGCTTAAACAAGTATTTACGCCTGTTCCATATTTGTTTGTGGCAAGTGTGCTGGCCTTTGTCATTGCGCAGTATACCAACGTTGCCATATATGCGGCGGTAAAGCGTATAACGTCAGCTCGGTTCATGTGGGTTCGCTCTTTTATATCGCTTACCATGTCCACATTTATCGATGGCGTTGTGTATGCAACACTGGCGTGGAAAGTATTTTATGCTTTGCCTATAGGCTGGGGCACGCTGTTTAAGACTTATGTTTTAAGCAATTATGTTTTGTCCGTGCTGATTTTGTGGTGCAGCTCTCCGGTAGTGTGTTTGGCCAAAAAATTCGTGCCAGAAAGCAAGTAAATGAAAAGTTTGTACCCAGACTTCGACTTCTCGGTTACCTGCCAGGATGGTAACGCTCGTACAGGCTTAATAAAGTGTCCGCATGGTTGCATTGAAACTCCGGCCTTTATCTTTTGTGGAACCAAGGCCTCGGTTAAGGGATTGTTTCCAGATCAGCTGCTTAGCGCCGGTACGCAGATCATACTTTCAAACACTTATCACCTTATGCTTCAGCCAGGGGCAGAAATCATACAAAAAGCTGGGGGGCTGCATAAATTCATGGGCTGGAACGGTCCACTACTTAGCGATTCCGGCGGATTTCAGATATTCAGCCTGGGGCACGGCTCTGTGTCAGACGAGATAAAGGGAAGAAGGTCAGCAGGTAGAGCTCCATCGGTGATCGCTATTGCCGAAGGCGGAGTGCTGTTTAAGTCCTATGTTGACGGCAGTCAGCAAGAACTTACCCCCGAAAAATCGGTCGATATACAAAGGAAATTGGGGGTGGATTTCATGCTGACCTTGGATGAATGCACGCCATATCACGCCGATCAAGAATATACTCAGCAATCAATGCAGCGCAGCCACAGATGGGAAAAGCGCTCTCTAGACGAATTTATGAAACACAACGACGGTACTCAGTCGATCTATGGCATAGTGCAAGGTGGAGTATATCCAGAGTTCAGACAGCAAAGTGCGGATTTCGTCAACGAACAGCCATTTTTTGGTATTGCCATTGGCGGAACGCTGGGGTCAACCAAGCAACAGATGTACGGTATTGTGGGTGACTGCGTGGGGAAAATTGACAGAACGCGCCCGGTACATCTTCTTGGCATAGGCGGTATCAGCGACATATTTCAGAATGTAGAGTCTGGCATAGATACGTTCGACTGCGTAAGCCCAACCCGTATAGCCAGGCATGGAGGCGCGCTTGTTTCGCCGCTGCACCGCGACAGCAAAAACCGCGAGCATATCAATTTGAAAAGGTCGATTTACGAAATTGACGACAATCCCATCCAAACAGGATGCAGTTGTTACACATGCCGGCACTTCTCCAGAGCCTATTTACACCACCTAATAAAAGCGAACGAAATGCTAGCTTTGCAGGCCATTACTGTGCATAATGTCACATTTATAAATAACCTAATGTCATTGATACGTGATGCGATACGTTCGGGAACTTTTGCAAAGCTTAAAGACGACTGGACTGGCGATTAGGTACAGTATCTTAAAACCATTGCCTGCTTTTTTGGTGTGTTCAGCACTGATCAACATTTGCCGTGCAGATCCGGCCCTTGCTGCAGAGGAAAAGCATATTTTTCACTACAAAGTAGTAATAAAAAAAGTCAAAGATAATAAGCTTTTGCCAGAAGATTTTTGGGGACTGTTTAAGCACGATTCCAAGCTGTTTATGTATTCAACGCAGCCTGTGAGAAGCCTAAAGTTGCTTAACAGCCGGGCTAAACAGGATGTTAAATTATTAAAACTAAGGATTCGGGCCTACGGGCACTTTGCCGATAATGTCAGCTATACGATATCTGCAGATCAGCAAAACCATGCTCTGGTTACCATGATACCGGATTTTGGGCCGGTGTTCAAAATCGCCGATGTTAAAGTGAATTGCCTGTCAGATAAAACTGGCGTCAGGGTTTTTGGCCCGCTAAAGCCGTTGCTTGGCAAACCAGCCTCGTACACGAACACAGAAGCTGCCGCTTATATAATCGAAAAAACGTATGGTCAGCAGGGATATCCTTTGGCCCAGGTTACAGAAAAGATTGAAAGGATAAACCGCAAAAGCAGAACTGTAACTTTGGAATTTAGCGTCATTCCCGGGCAATTCTTGCTGTTTGGCGAGACGCATATTAAGGTATCTAATCACCTTAATCGCCAGTTTATAGAAAATCGCATCGCATGGAAACCAGGTGAGCCTTATGATGTAAGCAAAATAGAAAAAACAACCAAAAAACTGCTTAACACGCAGATGTTTTCATATGTCGATATCCAGGGCCATACTGATAAATCTGGCAAATATGCCCCCGTCACAGTTAACCTGATCAACGATAAACAGCGCGTGTTAGAGTTGGGTGGAGGGCTTTCAACCACGTCTATGCAACGAAGAACCAGCAGTGGATTTAGACTGAACAAACTGGACGGCGGCATTAAATCTGTCGTAGCGAAAGCATCATGGACGCATTTTAACATGTTTGGCGGGGGAGAGCGTTTTCGCACCAGCCTTAAAATAACGCCAGCCTCAATTTTTGACAGCAAGAAAGGGCGTAATTTTGAATCATCATTAGATACAGAATTAATGCAGCCGGATGTGCTGAAAACCGATAATGCCGCAATATATCACTTAAAGTGGGCCAGAGAGCCAACCTATGTTTATCTTAAACAAGGCGTTTTGGCAGAAGGCCTGTATGAAATACCAATAGAAAGCAAAATCAACGTACGAGCCGGATTGTCGATTGAATTTGCTCGGACGCACGATTTCGGTACGTCTAATGTGGATTATGCTTTGGCGAAGGACGTAACCTACGCCATGCCTGGAATTCCAATTTATTTTATTTACAATTCCTATGATCACCCGCTTAATCCCTCAAGCGGGTTTAATATCAGCGTTGTAGATTTGCCCCAGTACGGCAAAGTTAATTATGCGAAAGATAAAACATCTGGGTTCCATGGCCTGAATTACCTGGAAGGCAGGGCCTCAGTCGCCCAATCGATTGACACAACAAAAAGATTCATAGTGGCCGCCTGGACAGCCCTTAAACAAGTCTCAGGGTTGGCTTTTACCAAGCTTCCGTTGGATAAACGTCTGTATGCTGGTGGCATGAATTCTGTACGAGGATACTCCGATCAAATGGCCGGCCCTATCATAGACAAATCTACTGAGCCTATGGGCGGACGCTCAACGTTTGAGCTTGGCGCAGAGCTCAGGGTGAAAATAACCAGTAATATAGGCCTAGTATCGTTTCTGGAAGGCGCAAAGGTGGCTCAAAGCTTATGGCCAGTTGGAGGTAACAAATTTTATAAGGGATGGGGCGTTGGCTTCAGGTATTATACCAGCATTGGTCCTGTACGCGCGGATTTTGCCTTTCCGTGCCAAAAAAGAAAGGGCATAGACTCTGCGATGCAGTTTCTAATCAGTTTAGGACAGGCGTTTTGATGAAAAAAATTGTGAAATATGTCTGTTGGGTCGTCATAAGTTTGCTACTGCTGCTTGGCGGTTTAGAGCTGGCGCTGCGGTCCAATGCTGGAATCAAGTATATGGTCAAAGCTGTAATGTATTTTCACAACCCAAAATCTTCTGTAGAGATTGAAAAAGGACACGGGTATTTGCTTAAGGGCTATGTGATTGAAGGGGTTTGCTTAAAAAACGATGGAATTACGTTTGAAGCGCAACGTATTGATTTTAAAATTTTTGGATTAAGCAGACATACCTTGTCGATCCACAGAGCACATTATAGTCAAGCTATACCAAGGTATGGACACTTGGCGGCATCGTTCGAGGATGTATTGGTAACCATCGATCACGGCAACAAAATCATTAAGGTAAGTGGGGGCGAGGCAGAATTTAACTCAGGTTGCGCAGTAAAGTTATTTGGTATCAATGGCGTGTTGACCGGCGGCGAACATGACGAGTCTTTAAGGTTCGAGATAACTGGCCAAAAGCTAAGCTGCAATGAATTTAGTGCAGACACTTTGAAGTTATCTGGAACTTTAAGCATGGAAGGTCTGTTGAAGTGCTCAGCTGATTTTTCGGCCGAAAACTTTGTTTTTGAACAACTTCCACTAGGGCCAATAAAATCTGACCTGATTATAGAGCAAACACAAGATGAGCTTAAATACACAGCCAATGACCTGCTGATTGCCAGATGTTCATTTGCGGTTGATGGGAAATATGGCAATCATCTGTCTGGCGAGGTCGCCATAAAATCCATATCTGAGCCGTTCCTTAAGGTTTTGCTGGAGAAAATCAAACTGCAGTGGGCCTTGCCTGTACTTAAGCTGTTCAAAGGATCCAAAATAGAATTCGATAATAACGGCGAAAAAACCAAATGGAAATTCAAACCTGCGGACACAAACAAGCGTGTTCCGGAATTGCATGTTGAGGTCATTGATGCTGACGATCAAAAATCAATTGTCTTAAAGTCAAAAGATCAGGATGGTTGTTTCCTGGTAAACGGCGAGTTCTGTTATATGCCTAAGAGCGAATTAACTGGCTCCTTCTCGCTGTGCTGTCCGAACGAGTTATGGGACATATCGCCGCTTACAGGCAGCTTAAAGTTCAGTCAAAGCGCGTTTTCCTTTGCGCTGAAAGCAGATGACAACATAACGCACTTAATTTTAGACGGAACTTATAATGACGATTCAATAAGCATACTGTCGCTAAAAATAGCCTCGTCAGAACTTGATGCTCATAACAAAACTCGCCTGACGATTTGCAATAAAGCAGTGTCAGGAAAAATAACAGGAAGCATAAAAGATCTTGGTAAATTGGCTCAAATCGCGGGACTAAGCAATATCTCAGGACAAGTTTCGTTCGATATAGTTGGCCACAATTCATCTTTTGACGTACTCGTCCATGCCAATAAAATTTCGCTAAACACTTTCTCAGCGTACGACACAGATATACAGATAAAAGATTGGCATGACTTGTTACCTGGTGTGATAAAAGTCAGCGCCAAGCGTGGCGATATTGGCGGCGTAGCCTACAAAAGACTTTCAATTAAAGCGCAAAAATCCGCAGCTTCAGATTTCAGGTATGAAATTATTTGCTTGATGGGTAAATCCGATAAGTCCATTCTGTCCGCTTCTGGAAGCCTTTCTGTGTTAGATGAAGGAATACAAGCCTCTGTCGATAAATTCACGGCTCTGGATGATAACAGACTGCTAAAACTCAAGGATAAGGCCTGTTTAGTATTTACCAAAGATCAGTTAAAAATCCTCGTGCCGCATATTGTCGCGAATGACAATGGCGTGGCGTGCTTTATGCTGGATAAGCATCAGGACAGCATAGATATCCGCTGTAATCTGGCAGATTTTCCGGTCTCTATTCTTAAGATTTTTGATATTGGATTGTACAGCTATGGTAGTGTTTTTGCTGAGTTAACTTGCAAAGGTAAAACGACAAATCCCGCAGTTTCTTGGAAGATTGCCGTTACCGATCTTGCTAAACGCGCTGACAGCCATAAAGTAAGGCTTTTTTGTGAAGGAAAATATAGCGAAGGCAAATTGTCATCCCTAATCGAAGTGCCTAAGTTGGTTGGCACTCGTGGCCGGTGCCAGATCAACCTTGGTTGCAACCTGACCGTTTTTCCTCTTGCCTTCACATTAATTGACTGCGCTCCATTTGAAATTGATTGTCGCTTAGAATCACGCTTGAGCAAGTCCATTGGGGCGATTTTGTCCGATGAGATGGTTTGCTGGGGTGACCTAAAGTCCTTTTTTAAACTATCCGGAACCCTGCAAAAGCCAGTTGTTGCCGGATACATTACACTCGCAAATGCGGGGTTTGAGCAAATATCATCAGGCACGTACATAAGAAACCTTAACCTGCGTATTGAGTCAAACAAATCAGGCTCTTTGCTGTGCCAGGGGGCAGCAAATGACGCCGATGTTGGTACGGCAACTGCTTATGGTACAGTCGGGCTGGCAAACCGAGATTCGGTTCCTGTGCTGTTAGGCGATATTAAGGTCACGTTTCAAAATTTTAAGCTGATTGATGAAGACGATTTGATTGTAAGCGTAGATGGAGATTCATTTCTTAAGGGGCCGATTCATGACCTGATGTTTTCTGGAAGCCTTGATATGCCCTATGTTTTTGTCGATATAGACACTAATTACAGCGATGACAAGGGCGATATTAAGATTTTGGAGGCCGGCCGACAAATAGACGTGTTTATACAAAAAAAAATGCAGGTTCGATTGCCTTTCAAAAGCAATGTGCATCTTGACTGCAAACAGTTGAAGTTAAAGGGCAAGATGCTTGACTCATCATGGAAAGGCAACGTGCGCCTAGTGGGTAAAATGAACGAAGACTCGGCTTTAGAAGGGACTTTAAAACTGGAAAAAGGGGCTTTTTTATTTCTTGGCAGAACGATTCCGATTATTAACGGAACAATTACTTACAGCCAAAAGGCTCCATTTGTGCCAGTGGTAAACATGTATGCCAACAAGGATATCGGCATTGCCAAAGTAACCGCCAATATCAAGCAACAGTCTGGGGAGATTGCCTTCTCGCTGAAGTCTGAGCCCACTATGCCACTTGAAGCAATTTTTTCTCAGCTGCTTTTTGGCAAATCGCAGCATGATCTGACTTTGCTTGAGGCCCTGCAAGTTGACGGCGTAGTTGACGTTATAAAAAAGCAATCCAATAAAACATTCGCCTCTGTTCAATCGATGAATGACAACGCCCAGGATCTGTCGCAGTATAACAGCCCAAATACTGGTAACATCAGCCTTGGGCGGTATATTGGAAATAATATTTATGTCAGCGCTGAAAGTGATACTGTACATAAAGTCGCCTATATGAAGGTCAAAGTATCGCTGTCGCCAAAGTTATCCGGCGAAGCCAATTCGCTGGGGGAGGTTGGCGTCAGCTGGCAAAGGCGTTATTAGGTCTGATTGGATTTAGAATCTGGCCAAAAACTCAGATAAGGATTTCGGAAGCATCAGCAATACGCCAATTCTTTGCAGCTCTTCAACGCTGACATTGGTTGGGGCTTTTCTGTTCATTTTTGAAAGCTTCAGCATGTATTTTTTGATTTTATCAAATGCTTGATGTTCTATTTGCCGCACGCGTTCACGAGAAAAAGACATCTGCGCAGCTAGGTCTTCTAGCTTAGGAGGATTATCAGAAAACCTGCGTTTAACCAGCACTTCGTATTCCGTTTTGTTGAGGATTTTTAAAGAATCGGTCAGAAGGTTTTTTCTGTAGTCCAGCTCATCTTTTTCTATTACAGAAAGCTCAAGATTGTTGTCGTCTATATTGACCCAATCGATTAACTCATCATCGTCCTCATTTTTCTTAGAATATATTGAGACCGTGCTGTTTTTTGAGCTTTCTTCTATGGTTTTTATCACCTCTTCATTTACTTTAAGGGTTTGGGCTAGCTGAGTGACGTTCTCGGGGGTCAGCTGATCCTGCATATTAAGCCCCAACGTATTTTTAAGGCTTTTTAGTTTGAAAAAGACCTTCCTGTGTTCAGCATTGGCTTTTATCTTAAAGGCAGAGCTTGCTTTAAAGACATAGTTCAGCAACGCTGCTTTTATCCAATGTATAGCGTAAGTCGCGAACCGAAAGCCTTTGCTTGGCTGAAAGTGCTTAAGCGCCTGCATAATGCCGACATGCCCTTCGGCAATAAGCTCATCCAAAGGCAGGCCATATCCCCTGTATCCTTTAGCTATCTTCGCCACCAGACGCATATGGCTTTTAACCAACTTACCAAGAGAGTCCTTATTTCCGTCATTCAGCCACTGATTAATCAGCGTAAATTCTTCATCTTTATCGAGGATGGGAAACTGATTGATTTGATGCAGATATTTGGCAATATGGGATTCATCTGTAAGCCCAACCTGCATCTCATGTTGAGGCATGTGACGTCTCTCCTGCTAGACCGTTATATTCGTTAAGAAGTTTTGGATGTTCTCACCTGCGATGTTGGTGCTTAGCAGCTTTGTTTTTAAAGAAACTGCCCTTATTGGTTTGTTTGTATTCTGTCCTTCCATAGCAAAATGCTTGGCAAGCATGTACTTAGTCAGACCTTACATTTAACAAGTTTCAAACTTGTTAATTTTGTCGATTTTTTTAAGGCTGTTACTACTTATCTATTGCGAAAAACTTCGCATAGAACTTTTTATACACTTCGGTCAGCTTGATAATATCATCTGTTGCAACGGATTCGTTGGCTTTGTGCACTTCGTCTCCAGGTACGCCGAACTCAACAACCGGGCAGTATTCGGACACAAATCGGCCGTCAGTGGTCCCGCCACCGGCAGACATTTCTGGTTCAGTTCCCAAAATCTCAATTACTGAAGATTTCATCTGCTGTATAAGCTTTTCATCATCACAAATAAATGGGTCAGAATTGTACTGAATCGTGATGGATAAATTTTCGGAAGATTCAAAAAATTTATCCCTAGCGACTTCTAAGTCATTTAGCAAAGACTCTGCAGTATGCAGCGTATTATACCTAATGTTAAATGTAGCTTTGGCGTAAGGTGGAATAATGTTTGATACAGGATTATCTACGTCTATTGAAGTTATTTCCAGATTCGTTGGCGGGAATTTTCCAACACCAGAGTCCCAGGTTTTGCTTTTAAGAAAATTCAGATACTCCACAAGCGGAGTTATGGGATTTAGCGCTTTTTCCGGATGGGCCACATGCCCCTGAATCCCATAAGAAAGCAGATCAACGGTAAAGCTGCCCCTGTGCCCTACACAAAAGGCTTGACCTATGTAGCCGTTTCCGGTTGGCTCTGCGACTAAACAAGCGTCGAATTTTATACCTTGGTCACGGCACCATTTAAGAACGGCACGCGTACCATGCTCGGTTCCATACTCTTCATCCCCAGTAACAAGGAACGACAGCGTTCCTTTAAACCCATTATCGACTAAATGCTTGGCCGCAACTGCGGCGCAGGCGAAACCAGACTTCATATCTACGCTGCCTCTGCCGATCAAGACGTCGTTTTCTATATCGGCGGCAAATGGATCATGCTTCCACTGCGACAGGTCGCCTGCAGGCACTACATCCAAATGACCGACTACCGTCAGGTGCGGCGACCCGCGTCCAAATTCAGCGTAAAGGTTTTTTATATGCCAGTCGGCCGGGCCGCTTTCAATCACATGCGTCTTGAAACCTAGGCTGCTTAAAAAACCGTCGGCCACATCTATAACGCCATCGTCGTGTGGAGTGACACTTTTGCATCTTATCAGCTGCTGAGTAAAAATGACGGGGTCCGGGGTGTTGTAATTCATCGCCTATACCTTCTTAGATGTCCTAAAGTATAGGTAAACACCATATGCTGCCAAAGGCAAGCACAGCCATTGACCTATGCTTAGTCCTGTACAGGTCACAATCATTAAATTTAGCTCTTCATCTGGCTCTCTGACGAACTCAACCAAAAACCTGAAACACGCATAGCAGATGCAAAATATCGACGACAGAGTACCAATTATATATTTCTTCTGCTTCTGTCTTTTTATCGCGCAGAACAGTATAAAAAACAAAGCAGCTCCCTCAAGCAAAGCCTCATAAATTTGGCTGGGATGTCTTGGTAAGGGCCCTGCGCCAGGGAAAATTACCCCCCAGGGAACTGTGGTTACTTTACCAACTACCTCTGCGTTAATAAAATTCGCTAGTCGCCCTAAAAAAAGCCCAATTGGAACCGACGCAGCCGTCAAATCAGCCAACGCCAGAAACTGCTTTTTATTCATGTAACAGAACAACGCGCAGGCCGACACAACGCCGATCAGCCCTCCATGAAATGACATGCCGCCTTCGCGAATTGCTAAAATCTTAATTGGGTTGTCCAGATAGTATTCTGGCTCAAAAAAACAAACGTGACCAAGTCGTCCTCCAATGATAATCCCTGCTATCATAAACGACAGAAACTGTTCGATCTCTTGTTTTGAAAAACCCAATTTAAGCGATAAGTTCACCCTGATTGCATAAAAATAACCCAATAGTATCCCAACTATATAAGCGATCGCGTACCAATAGATGTCTATGTTGAAGATACTGAACGCGACTCGGCTAATGTCCGGAAATGCTATCATAAGCTTTAGTTTGCCTTTTCATATAAGCTAATAGCGTGCACAATAGTAGTTCTTCCACTGCTGCCACACAAGAACACCCCAAAGGGCGTATTGCCAGTTTATTTGGCTTTTTTGGTGCTGAGACATTCTGCGCTCTATTACATCAAAGGGCAGAACGCCGTCGGTTTTTATGTCTGCCAGCAGCGACATGGCCCAGTCTTTAAGCTCACCTCTAAGCCAGATATCAATGGGCAGCCCAAACCCCATCTTCGGTCTGTCGACCATCGCCTGTGGTACGTGTTTGTACAATATTTGCTTAAGAATATACTTCGTTGTCAGCCCATTAAGTTTCCAGCTGTCTGGGATTCGGCAAGACAGCTCGTAAAGTCCATGATCCAGTAATGGCACCCTTGATTCCAGGCTGGTATACATACTGCTGCGATCAACTTTCGTCAAAATAACATCAGGCAGATATATCTTGCAGTCGTGATAGCACATGTAGGACAAATCCGACTGCGCCAAGAAGGCCTTTTCTGGACGAATTAACGAAGGCGCATCCATGCATATTTCTGGCCAGAAATTGGAAATCAGGTCGTATTGATCCTCTATGCTTTTATGCTTGAAATACTCTTCCACACAGAAAAGCTTCATTGCCAGCTTTTGACCGCACATACCCCTTAACGCACTTGGCAATTTGTTAAAAGTCGATAGAGCCCTAAGCACGAACCCAGGGATATATTTTTGAATTGAGCGAATATTTAAAAACCTCAGATAGCGTGAATATCCGGCAAACAACTCATCCCCTCCATCGCCAGTAACTACGACGGTGACGTGCTCGCGCGCTAGTTTAGAGACAAAATAAGTCGGAATTTGGGAAGCGTCATTAAGCGGCTCGTCACCAAATTCCGGGATATTCGGAATTATTGAAAGAGCTTCTTCGGGCGAAAGGATTCGCTCTATATGGTCTGTTTGTAAAAGATTTGCAACAGCGCGCGCGTAATCAGACTCGTCGTATCGTTTTTCTTTAAAACCTATACTGAATGTTTTTAGGTCTGGCTTAAACGCCTTTGCAAAGTAAGAAACCAATGAGCTGTCAATCCCGCCCGACAAAAATGCCCCGACAGGCACGTCGGCGACAAGCTGTTGCTTGACGCTGTTTTTGATAAAGCTTTCGACTGATTCCATGGCCTCAGCTTTACAGGTAAACGTACTTTGAGCCCCGCGCTCTACACAATAAGCCATGGACCAGTACTCATGCTCGGCCACAACTTTACCTTGCTGAACCTCAACTATTGTGCCTGGCTTCACCTTATGGGTATTTTCATATATGGCGTACGGACTCGGTATGGTGTTGTATCTAAAAAACAGCCCCATAGCCTGTTTAGAAATCTTTCGGTCAAAGCCCGGAAATTTGGTAAAGGCCCTAATCTGTGAGCTGAATAAAAAGGCGCTTTTGGTAAATCCATAGTAAAGCGGCTTAACCCCTATGTGATCTCGTACCAGAAACAGCTTATGCTCTTTGCGGTCCCAGACGGCAAACGCAAATATGCCAGAGAATTGTTTAACCGCTTCGATAATCCCGAAACGCTCAATACATTCAAGGATTACCTCTGTATCGGAAGAGCCTCTCCATTGGAAGCTTACCGGAAACAGGGATTTCAGTTCATTATAATTGTAAACCTCCCCGTTATAGGCAATTACAAACCTGCCGCTGGCCGATAGCATTGGTTGCTTGCCAGAAGCCGACAGGTCCAAGATAGACAATCGATTATGGCCTAGGTAGACGTCACCGTCGCTCCACGTTCCTCTGTCGTCTGGACCTCGCCACGATATCGAGCCTAGCATCCCGTCTAAGACATTAGCGCCGCCATCAGTTTTCGATATAAAACCAGCCAAACCACACATTATTTCGCCTATGAAAGTTCGCTTGCCCTGGATATATGAGCCGCTGCATTCAACAGCCCGTTCACAAATGACACTTCTGACTTGTCGAAAAACAGCTTGGTTACTTCGACATATTCATCCAGCGAAGTTTTCACTGGCACTTCCGTAAAGTGGCTTATTTCTGCTATCCCAACAAACGCTATAGCCTTAAGCACAGAATCCAGCCGCCCCATACTCCACCGCTCGTTCAGCAAACCAGCAATCATATCGCCGATTTCGGCCCTCTTCCCCGATGCATCAAGGAACAGGGATGAAAAAAAATCCCAATCTATGGTTTTGGCGGGCAGGTCGTTAAAATCTTTCCTGTAATCCAAGAATTCGTGCAAAACATCCTCAGGACCTCGATCTTCAGTCATATTAAGCTGGTAAATTGCTTGAACCGCCAGAACCCTGGCCGCTCTACGTGCGCTTAATAGCATGGTAGCCGTCCATTGAGGTTTTGCCCTTAACAACTTAATTCCGGATAAAGGGGAAAAGCCTCGCAAAGCTTGCTGACCCTTGATTTAACTTCAGCAAAGACGCTGTCGGCATTGCCGGCGGCCAAGGCTTTTAATACCTTAGATATTATTTGCGCAATCTCATCAAATTCCTTCGCTTGAAACCCTCTGGTCGTTCCAGCAGCCGTCCCTAAGCGCAACCCTGAAGTAACGGACGGCGGCAAAGGATCAAAAGGCACGCCGTTTTTATTGCAAGCAATTCCACACTGCTCCAGCGCAATTTCGGCCTGTTTGCCGGTTACGCCAAGTGCGCGCAAATCTACCACAACCATATGACTGTCTGTGCCCCCTGAAACTACGCCAATACCATTATCCATCAGCCGCTTTGCCATAAGCTTCGAATTTTCCAAAACATTGGTCATATATTGCTTAAACTCGCTGGAAAGCGCTTCGCCAAATGCAATTGCCTTCGCCAAAATGATATGCATAAGCGGTCCGCCTTGTATTCCAGGAAACACTGCGCTGTTGATTTTGCCGATCAGTTCTTCGCTGTCCGTGAGTATGGCCGCCCCCCTTGGCCCACGCAGGGTCTTGTGCGTTGTGGTTGTAACTACATGGGCATGTGGAAATGGATTTGGGTACAGTCCGGTAACAACAAGCCCGGCATAATGGGCTACATCAGCCAACAAATAAGCCCCTACTTCGTCGGAAATTTCACGAAAACGCTTAAAATCAATCGTACGCGGATATGAAGACGCTCCTGCAACGATAAGTTTAGGTTTATGCTGCTGGGCAAGGCTTCGCACCTGGTCATAGTCAATAAGCCCCGTTTCCTCACTAACGCCGTATCCAATTGCGTTCAGCCATTTGCCAGAGAATGTAGGGCTGGCTCCATGAGTCAAATGCCCGCCAGCAGCCAAGCTCATCCCCAAAATCGTATCCCCTGGCTTAAGAAGCGAGAAGTAAACTGCCATATTAGCTTGAGCGCCAGAATGTGGCTGAACGTTGGCATACTTACAGCCAAACATCCTGGTGACCCGGGCAATAGCTAAATTTTCTGCTTTATCTACGATTTCACATCCACCGTAATATCGCTTGGCTGGATACCCTTCGGCATATTTATTGGTAAGAACCGACCCGGCGGCTTCCATAACAGCCAACGAGGTAAAGTTTTCAGAAGCGATCAGCTCAATTTGTCCGCGCTGCCTGGCCAACTCTTGCTTTAAGATATCAAAAGCATCCGGGTCTTGTTTGAAAACATGCTTCATATGCGACTCTCTATATGGGGTGAAAGCCTAATTCTAACCTGATTACAATGGCAGAACCAGTGTTTTTTCTTGCGTAGTTATATGTGTTCTATATGCCTAAAACACGCTGGAAAACCTGGTTTAATAAGGATAGAATGACCAAATACTTTAGGGGCCGTAGCTCAGTTGGGAGAGCGCGACATTCGCATTGTCGAGGCCAGGGGTTCGACTCCCCTCGGCTCCACCAATTATTCATCATCATAAATCCTTATGAGGTTGACTTTGATGGTTGAGGTGGTGGATTTATTGGGTTTTGGTGGTTATGTTTGTTTAGAATGGTTTGTGAAAATCTTCTTGCATCCGGATACATTTGGTACCAAGATTGGTACCAATGATCTGTATTTGGATGGTTAGATGTTGACCGACACTGTGTGCAGAAATGCTAAGGGAAGAGACAAAATCTATGCGTTGACCGATGAGAAGGGGTTATGCATTGAGGTTTATCCCAACGGAGGAAGGTTTTGGAGGCTTTATTACAGGCATGCCGGCAAGAAGAAGAGGATGGCGCTAGGGGTTTATCCAGAAGTTTCATTGAAAGATGCTAGGGATAAAAGGGACGAGCTAAGAAAGATAATCAAGGCAGGAGAAGATCCGGCAGAGATAAGAAAGAAAGATAAGCTTGAGGCTCGTGAAGCCCTTCAGAATACCTTCAAGAACATTGCGTTGGAATGGCTTGAGAAAAAGAGGAGTTCAGTAACTGAAGGGCAAATATTTGAAATTACCAGAAGGCTAGAGATGAATGTACTGCCGTTTCTAGGCAGTATTCCAATTAAGAGAATATCGCCCAGGGATTTATTGGCAACGATACGCAAAGTAGAGGAGCGAGGCGCATTGGAGATGGCTCATCGTACTTTGCAGTACGTGGGTCAGATTTTTCGTTATGCGATAGCAAATGGGAGGGCTGAACATGACATAACGGCTGATCTGAGGGGAGCTTTGATTCCTCCAAAAGTAAATCACTATGCTTATTTTGCAGAGAAGGAGTTTTGTGAGTTTCTAGGGGGATTTCATGAGTTTAGAGGAAACGTTTTGACGAAGCTGGCGTTGGAGCTGTTGATCCTGACGTTTGTGAGAAGTGGAGAGCTTCGAGGAGCGAAATGGGAGGAGTTTGATTTTGATAAGCGGCAATGGCGCATACCAGCGGAGAGGATGAAGATGAAAGAGCAGCACATAGTGCCGTTATCTGAGCAGACTGTAGTTGTTCTGGAGAAAATAAGAAAGTTTTCACCAGATGAAGGTCTCTTGTTTCCTTGTAGGACGGACACAAGTAAGTCGATAAGTGACAATACTTTATCTAAAGCATTTAGGGACCAGGGGTATCGAGGTAAGGCTACCCCGCATGGGATAAGGGCTACTGCTAGTACAATATTGAATGAGAATGGCTTTAAGCCAGACGTTATAGAGAGGCAGTTAACGCACTGTGAGAGAAACAAGATAAGGGCTAGTTATAACCATGCTCAATATCTTCCAGAGCGTAAGGAGATGATGCTTTGGTGGGGTGAGTATGTCGGAAAACACATGGAAGACAATGTATGAGCCTTAGAAAACCAACTGCAGACGAGAATAAAGAGTTAAAGGAGTTACAAGAGAAATATCCTTCAAAGATCGATAGATATCTGGATGTAGACACAGTTCTAGTTTGGAAGCTGCCATATCTTATGCTTGGGATAGACGTGGAAGAATGTAACGGAAGAGATTTTAAGCCTTCTTTAATAAAAGAAGCTGATGAGATTATTGACAGCGCTGTTTTGTCCGACAAGCTTGAGCTTCACAAGCGGGAAATAGTAGGCTCTAAGCGCGACCCTATGAGATGCGAGTATAATCCTTGTTTATCGCCATTAACCATAAATAAACTTAGAAGTGACACTGAATTGGCCTTATTCCAGCCCCATGAGGTAGTTTATAAGCTTTTTAGAATAATAGATGTGATTAATTGGCTAGATGGAGAGAGGGAGATAGATAAGGGATTTCCCCTGAGCTTACCTGAAGAGTTGGTAAAGCATCATAAGAAGAAATATGAGCAGAGTAAGCTTGTGCAATGCAAGCTGGATAACTACGACCAGATAGCGGAGGCTAGTAAATCGGCAAAAGAGCGTGTGGGTGAACTAGAGGAAGCGAACAGTAAATTAGAAGCAGATAACAAGGAATTAAAGGAAGAAATGAGTGAGAAGGATACGTTGTTGAAGGAAAAAGACTCTGAAATTAAAAGATTGCAAGAGCAACTAGACAACAAATCCACGCCAACTCAAGACAATTTGATTTGTTTTTGGGCGGATTACTTCCTAAATAACAAAAATAGCAGTTCTGTCGACCGTCCAACTAGAAGAATAACTAATAATGCTAATGAGTTTTTTGAAAATAGTAAGAACTCAATAGAACTGAAGGAGGATAGTGTACGGAGGGTTTTAAGGAAGGCGCAAAAGCATAACCCTACAGACAGCTTGATGTTTGTAACCGAACATTGTAAGAAAGCAGCCGAAAGCTAATCGGAAATTTCATATTTCCCATAAAATTTTATCTAATTAAGTTTTTAGCTTGTAAGCCCTTATTTTTAGCCAAAAGTTAATCGGAAAATTTATGTTTCCGAAAAAACTTAACATTTCCCAAAAAACTACAGTCCGTTTCCGCTCGTTAAATTCGTTTACGTTGTACCCTCTCCTCAGAAATTTGTGAATGGTCACAGGTATATAAGGAGTAATTATTATGGGCTATCCCATTAATTTAATTAAAGGCGCAGAGGCATCATGTTTCTTAAGGCTGCCACAGGTACTTGAGCTAATCCCAGTTGGGAGGACTACTATCTGGCAGTGGGCCAAAGAAGGTAAATTTCCGAAGCCTATCAAGCTAGGTCCTAAGCTTTC
>JAISFO010000010.1 GCA_031263535.1 Holosporales bacterium | reverse complement strand
AGAGCCTCTATTTGGGAATCCGTAGGCTTGAAAAAACTACTAAGACCGCTGATTGGGGTATCATCTACTCCCAGTTGCTCATCTTATTCCATGATAAACTACATAAGGTGGCTGCATGACTGCTTTTACACAAAATTATTTACAGGGCCTTTCCTTTGTAGACTCCTCTTTAATTAAGCGTTAGACAATCTTTATCTATAGCGCCAGATATTCTTACTAGCAAAGTATCTTCCTGCTTCTCGCCAGGCTCCTTAAAGTCCCTATCTCAATCAATAAAATTAATCTTGCTTAAATCTACACGAATCAATAATTGGTGGGCCCGGTAGGGTTCGAACCTACGACACCTCCGTTATGAGCGGAGAGTTCTAACCGCTGAACTACAGGCCCCGTCACACCAGAGAGTAAACGCAAAACAAACCAAGTCAAGAGGTTTATGGCTTGTTGCCTTTAAATCTCGTTTCAAATGATTTATTATAAAAGCAATCTAATTCGAGGCTTATTTAGCTGTCGATAGAGCGGCTTCTGACTTTGTGACCAGTTGAGCAATTTCATCAACAGGATCTTTTTGTATTGCAGGATCATTATTGCTAGGCGAATCTGCTTTATCATCGATCTGTGAGGCACCCTGCATAGGAGCTTCGTTTTCATCTATGATTCGTTCATTAGAAACCGGATCGTCGTTATCCATCGTAGTTAAGTTTTGATAAATTTCTTTATCTTGATGTGGGACGTCGATTCCGTTTGTAGTAGGCTTGACCTTGATAGGTACTTTAGGCCCTTCGATTAGTACTATCTCGCTGTCACGAGAATTTGCCATAACATACCAGACAATAAGCGAAGTTATGGCGATTCCGGCGATTATCAGAATTTTGTATGACCAAAGCAGACTCGCGATTTTTCTGTACATATCTAGCGTAGTTCTTCAACTGGATCTATACCGACGATTTTAAATCCTGATGAAATTACCATTTTCGTTGCATACAACAGTGCCAGCCTGGACGCGGTCTCAGCTTCATTATTTGGATTTACAAACCTTAAGGTTAAGTCATTTTTCCCAGCATTCCACAAAATATGCAGTCCGGCCGCAACTTCCTGCAGAAAAAAGACTATCTTATGAGGCTCAAGCGCAGATGCCGCTGTGTTTAGTACCCTCGGCCATTGCAAAAGCAGCTTAATTTGCGCCAGCTCCTCTTCAGAGCTCAGCTGCGACAGATCGGCGTTTTTCGCCGTATCGGCGCTGAAATCTCGGCCAAAAGACTCACGATATTGGCGAAATACTGAGCATATCCTGGCGTGAGCATATTGAACATAGAAAACGGGATTGTCTCGGCTTTTTTCCACCACTTGGGCGAAATCGAAATCCAAAACCACATCATCGCGGCGTGTAAGCATTATAAACCTTGTAACGTCGCGCCCAACCGCATCGAGGACATCCCGCATGGTTATGAAAGTGCCAGCTCGTTTGGACATTTTAACGTCTTTACCGTCCATTATAAACTTAACCAACTGGCAGATTTTTACCGTCAGCTTCTTACCCGCCAAAGCATCCACGGCAGCTTCCATTCGCTTCACATAACCGCCATGATCTGCCCCCCAAAAGTTTATCAGGACGTCATACCCTCGTTCCAACTTGTCGCGGTGATAGGCTATATCAGAAGCGAAATAAGTCCACGTGCCATCTGATTTCAGTAAAGGACGATCAATCTCATCTCCAAAAGCCGTAGATTTAAACAAAATCTGCTCTCTAGGTTCCCAATCATCTACTGTTTTACCTTTCGGTGGAGTCAAAACGCCTTGATAAACTAAGCCCTTACTTTTTAAGTACTCAAGCGTCTGTTTAACTAGCCCCTTTTCTATCAGTGAGGCCTCGGACACAAAAACGTCGTGATGCACGCCTAACTCGGCCAGGTCTTGCTTGACGATTGCCATCTGATCCTGAACCGAGAATTGCTTAAATGAAGGCGACCACTCTTGCTCCGGTTGATCCAAAAATTTATCGCCATGAAGCTTAATAAGCTTCTGCGCAATCTCTGAGACGTATTCACCAGGATAGCAATTATCCGGTAGTGGCCCCATATCGCGGCCAAGCTGCTCGCAGTAACGGTGGTATACCGACCTGGCGAGGGTGTCTATTTGACTGCCGGCGTCGTTTATATAGTATTCCTTGGTTACATCATACCCAACCGCGTTTAACAGATTTGCCAAAACATCGCCTACCACAGCCCCTCTTGCATGGCCAGCATGCAGCGGCCCAGTCGGATTGGCCGAGACGTATTCTATGTTTACCTTTTGCCCTTGGCCTAAGTCCTGAAGGCCGAAACGCTCGCCGGGAATGCTTATCACTTCGGCAAGGCATTTTTGAACATAGTTTGGACTTAAGGCCCAATTGATAAACCCAGGTCCAGCAACATTAACATTTAAAACCCTGTCATCGCGTTGTAGGACTGCGGTAATATCCTCGGCAAGCTCTCTTGGGTTCATCCCTGCAGCCTTAGCAAAAACCATCGCGACATTAGAGGACATGTCACCAAACTTTGGATCTTTGGGCGTTTCTACTTTTATCGCGTTGTCACTAAGTAAAGCTGGATCAACAGCCGCTTGGTTATGGTTTTTCATAACCTCAAGGAAGGATTTTTTGACCAGCGCCTCAAAGGCACAAAAAATATCTTGTGTTTCCACGTACGCCACCCCTAGTATAAAAGCTGCACTTCAGCGGAGAATCATGACTTGCGTATCGTAACCTGGAACGCGAATTCCATCAACTGCAGACTAGAGCATATATGCACTTTGATCGACCAATTATCGCCGGAAATCATATTGCTGCAGGAAATTAAAACAGTAACGGAAAAATTTCCACAAGGCCTGCTGTTCGACAAAGGCTATAACTGCGCTGTAAATGGGCAAAAGTCGTATAATGGGGTGGCTGTTTTATCCAAATCGCCGATCAGCGACGTAAAAACTACATTTTGCGATCAATTCTGTGCGGAAGCTAGGTATATCGAATGCATAACCGGCGGGCTCCGCGTAGCCTCGGTTTATGTGCCAAATGGACGTGAAGTTGGCAGTTCTTACTATGACTTGAAGCTTAGTTTTATGGGTCAGCTGTCTGAATATATTAGGCGCGATGTTACCGCCGACGAACACTTTGTAATCGGCGGAGACTTTAACATAGCTCTTAACGACAACGATGTTTGGAATCCAGCAGCGTTCGAAGGACAGCTGCTTTTTACTGAAGCGGAACGCTCGTCGCTTAAAAAAATTGAGCAAATAGGCTTGATAGACGCTTTTGGTGCTTCTGATCAATCTGTTGGTGATAAAAAATCAGACGGCATATGCGACAAATTCACCTGGTGGGATTACCGAGCAGGCTCTTTCGGCAAAAATCACGGTGTTCGCTTAGATTACGTGTTTCTGTCTGCTTTGGCGGCAAAACGTTTAACGCAACCTGAAGTCTTAAAAAATTTCCGAGCTCTCACTCGCCCCTCAGATCACGCCCCCGTGATGGTGGAATTAAGTATCTAGGCCTCTTCTTTGTAATGACAGATTTATACTTAGCAAAGGCTATTTCAAAATGCGCTTCCACCATCCCTTTTTGGATTTGGAAGACGGTTCCGGCGAGCCGTCGCTTTTGGCGGATCTTTCCTCAGCATTTGGTACGTTTAGGGTCTTAGATTCCTCAGAGTCTGATTCTGGCTTTTCTAACAGCGACATCACCAGTGATTTATCAGGATTCCTTCTTCTGCGAGATGGTTTTGGACGCGCTTCTTGACCAGAGGTATTGCCTTTATTATCAGGTGTAGCCAATGCAAATCTTGGGGCAGCAGAACTTTGCTCAGCGTCTGATACCGAAGTGCTGGGCAAGTCGCCTTCTTGTTTTACATTTTGTGGGCGATCATGTTTCTCGCCATTCCCTTTGCGCTTAGCGCGAGATTTTGAACCAGCGTTCGACTCGTTGGTTTCTGCTTCCTTATTCGTGGAAGAGCGCGGCTTACTAGACGCTGATTCAAACCTGTATTTCAATATATCTAACGACATATCAGGGATAAACGCCACACAGGCCCCAAACCTTTCCTCAAGCACGCATAAGTCTTTCTTTTTGTTATTAAGTACGTAGGCCGCTATCTCTGGCAACACGTGAAGCGTAATGCTTTTAGGCGTGGGCTGTTTGGCTAGTTCAAGCTCAAGCTCTCGGATCAGTTGCATCGCTACAGACTCCAGCGATTTAACGACGCCTGCCCCTAAGCAATGGGGGCACCGAACCGTGTATCCTTCGGTGATACTTGGGCGTCTGCGTTCGCGAGAAATCTCTAAAAGGCCAAATTGGCTTATCTTGGACATATAAACCCGGGACCGATCTGCCGCCAAAGCTTCTTTAGCCCTTTTTTCCACTTCACCAATCTTGTTTTTATCCTTCATATCAATAAGGTCTATGACGATAAGGCCGGCCAAGTCCCTTAAGCGCATTTGTTTAGCAGTTTCTTCAACGGCTTCTAAATTCGTCCTAAAAGCCGTCTCCTCCATATTGCGTTCCCGCCTAGCTCTGCCAGAGTTTACATCCACAGCAATCAGGGCCTCGGTTGAATGAATAACCAAATACCCGCCGGATTTAAGCGATACTTCTGGTTGATAGATTCTTTCGATCTGCTCATTGATTTTATAATTAGCAAAAAGAGGCTCTTTCCTGTTTTTATAAAGCTTGACGCGCTTCGCATGCTCAGGAATCGTCGACTCCATAAACTGCTTTATTTGCTGATAAAGCTCTTTCCCTTCGATCAATAACTCGGCAGTATCCTGGGCGTATAAGTCTCTTACGATTCGTTTGGCGAAGCTTTCTTCCTCGTGTATCAGGCACGGGGCGGTTGATTTAACTGTAGTCTCCCTTATCTCATTCCAGACGCGCCCTAAACCTTCATAATCGCTTTTGATCTCATCTACACTTACCGATGTTCCGGCTGTGCGAATCAATATACAACCGGAATGCGAGGGTTTAAGCTCATCGAGTATCGCGCGAACGCGCTCTCTGTCCTTTTGATCACTGATCCGGCGTGAAATTCCATCCGGTTTCCTGGTATTTGGCATGAAAACACAGTACCGACCAGCCAGGGATATATAGGTGGTAAGAGCGGCACACTTACTGCCACGTTCTTCTTTTACAATTTGAACCAGCAATATCTGGCCGGGCCTTATTACTTCTTGGACTTTATATTTTTTATAGAACCTGGCTTTGAACTTTTCTAATCGTGCCTCTAGGCTTGGCTGAGCGTCTTCCTCTTCTGACTCGATACTATCCACGCCGTCCGCAATGCTTTCATCTAAGCTAGGGATGGTGTCGTCTGCGTCATCTGGTTTTTGATTTTCTTCGACCGCTGATTCCAGAGGTAAGGGGTCTTTTTGATCTAAATCAGCAACCTCTTCTATCGGCTTGTCGGCATTTTCTGTTATTTCAGCAAGGCCGCGCTCAAGCTCTTTCTTATCGTCGGTTGGTATCTGGTAGTAGTCTGGGTGTATCTCACTCAGACCCAGAAAGCCATTACGCTCAAGTCCGCAGTCTACAAATATTGCCTGGATAGAGGGCTCGATCCTGACAACTTTGGCCAGATATATATTGCCTTTTACTCGGACTTTTTTGGTATTTTCGCTTTCAAATTCCTTTAAATCGCCATTTTGAGTGATTGCTACCCTGACATCCTCGGGATAGACGGCGTCGATAAACATTTTACGTGACATAATTTTCCTTCTGATACGTAAGATAGACGCCATATGCTTTTAGGGGTATATAAATCCCAAAACTCAACTAAACTGCACATACAAGACGCCTGATCTACACTAAAACAAACTTACGCGACCTTAAAAAGCCGCTCCTAACTTATACTAATCTATATTCTTTTATTTTGCTAATCCTTTATCAGTTCTTTGTGCCGCATGACTGTTAATGTAATCATAAGCTTGGTATATTAATAATTGAGCAGGCTTTTTATGCCTGCGTGCCAAAAATCCGTTACCCCTTACCTTACTAAGTTTCTTATTTAACTTGCCTAAATGTTCTAAGAATCACTATGATTCATCCATTGGGCCTATGTTAGCCTCCATTAACGTACCACTAAGCCTAAACCACACCGCCTAATCAATTAACGCACTGGAGTGGCTAAAACATGTCCGTCCTTGAACGTTATGCGCATCTGGTTACATGACACGGCCTGATCGGATGTGCTTATGACTTTGCCGTCAGAGCCTGATACTACCGCAAATCCGCGCTGGAGAGTCTTTTGATAGCAAAAGCTGTCCAGTAAACCACTAAGCCTTTCAATATAAAAAATCTTGTTGCTAAGCAGCTCTTTGCAGATCACGCTAAGTTTGCCGTAAGTTTCGTGGACATTGTGTCCAAAGCGAACGGTATCCGGCTTTTTTGCATAAAACAGCACGAGGGCCTTTATCAGCGAGTGCTTCTTGTGCTCGTAATGAGACGATACCCTAGATTTAACCATATCGAACATGTGATCAAGCTTTTGGGCTGAAGACCCAACCACTTGCCAGGAAGCGGGTAAGCGCTTGACTGTATTTTTTAAAGTTTCTTCGTTGGATTTTAAGGTGCGCTGAAGGCCTGATTTTAAGCGGTTTTTAAGGTCCATAACGACGGCCAGCAGATCATCTTTGACTGGCACAGACATCTCGGCAGCCGCAGTGGGAGTAGGCGCCCGTACATCAGCAGCCAAATCAAGCAGGGTACTGTCTGTCTCATGCCCAATTGCAGAAATCAAAGGAATGCTACTGGCTGATGCTGCGCGCACTACGGCCTCATCATTAAATGGCATCAGGTCCTCAAAACTGCCGCCACCGCGGGCGACGATGATTACATCCGGCCGCGGAATTAAGCCGTCATTAAGCTTGATTTCATTAAATCCCTTAATGGCATTTACAACTTGCTCTGCCGCGCCGTCACCTTGAACTGCTACCGGCCACAGCAATACACGCACAGGAAAGCGGTCAGATATCCGGTGACATATATCGCGGATCACGGCTCCGCTTGGCGAGGTAATTACACCAATCACTTTTGGCAAGTAGGGTAATGGTTTTTTCTTCAAAGAATCAAACAATCCTTCTTTTAGCAGACGTTCCTTGAGCTCTTGCAGCATTTTAAGCAGAGCGCCCTGGCCAGCGGGTTGGACATCTGTAACAAACAATTGATAGTTCGAATGCTGTTGATAAGTCGTAAGGCGCGCGGTGCAGATGACATCAAGCCCTTCGCTTAATTTATCGGCACATTTCACTCCTCGCCAGCATATCGCGTTTATGACCGCTTCGTTGTCTTTAAGACTGAAATAAGTGTGGCCAGAGGCATGCCTTTTAAGGCCGCTGACCTCACCGCGCACGTTCAGCACGCCGAAACCGGACTCGATAGTCTGCTTTATTTTAGCGCTTAGCTGAGCGACGGTTACGATTTCTTGCATGATGATTCTTTTTGAACAGCGGAATTTTACTGAAATCTACGCACAGGGTGAAGCTGTCTGCTTCTTCAGCGTCTTGTTCTATGCTACCTGGCGCGCCATAGCCGATTGGATAGTTATAATAACCATGGCCTATCTTATCTGTCAGAAATACTGGGAAATTGACGCGCTCAGCGAATTCAGTAAGTATAGGGATAAACTCATGATCGTCTCCTTTTGAGAATCGGCCAAAAATAATGGCCTTTACCCCACCCAAAAGCCCGCTGTCTTCAAGATGCGCCAAGGAACCTGTCACCTGACCCAGGTTACAATCAATGTCTTCCAAGAGTAATATCTTATCCTTGCAGTTAGCCTGCCAAACAGTACCAATACTGGCTTCAACCAAAGTCAAATTTCCACCTGTAAGTGGTCCGCATAACTTTAAGGTCTTTTGGGCATTGGCGTTAAGTGGACGCAGGCCTATCTTTACTTGTTTTACTTGCCCAGACAAAATGCCCATAAGCAGACGAAATCCATCACAATCGTATCCTTTCTGAATCAGCTCTCGCGCTACAGAGGCGTGTATACAACAGACATTTTGAGCCCGCGCAGAGAATAAAAGATGCAGCGCCGTTACATCACTGTAACCAATAAGTACTACTGTTGATGGCTTGATGCACCTTTTGGACAAAATGCTCACCAGTCTTCTTGCCCCATATCCTCCACGCATAGCCCAAATAATCCCGCCTGACTCCATTGCTTGAATAATTTCATTAGCCGTTTGTTCAGCTGTGGCATTAGTCCATGGATTTGGTTTTAGGTAATGCTGATCGGGCAGAAACCTGACTTTACCATCCAATAGGATTTTTAGAGCATCAAGTTCTTTAACAGGTAAACCGCTGCTTGGGGCCACCAGCGTGATATTCAACTCTTGTAAACTTTGCAGAAAAATTTGGTCATGCAGCACGGGGTTTATGTACTGCTCTGGCGTCCTGTAACACCCAGCAAGTAGAACCAAAACCACTAACCAAAGTCTGTCCATAACCGCACATTCCAAAAATAATAGAAACCTAAAGTCGCCTCAGCGACCAGCGAGATACTGTATGATCATAATCTCGTGAGCATGGCACAACCAAGTGCTTAACCGCCTGCATAATGCCATTTATCGGGTGTTTTTGCCCATTGCATATCTGAAACTTTGTTTCTTTACTGAAATACCAAGCCCACTTTTGATTTTTTCCTTGAGGCAAAATTTCTTCAATTACCAGGCCGTTTACTTCTTTCAGCTTGGTCAACTTCAAGCTTGCTGGGATTGAAAATATCAAAAATGTAGCAAAACCATAAGCGTGCGAAACCCTGTCTTCGCACCGCAGCTCTTGTCCGCCGCGGCACAGATATATCTGCCTGGTGATTGCAAACGTCTCGCCCATAAACAGCCACCTGGTTGACCCATCAAACCAGGTGTTTTTGTTTTCCTCGTACATTTCATGGGCAACTGGCTCGGATTTGAACATTGGAGCACTGGCCCCTCCCTTAGGCGCCTTATCTTGAATGCGGAAGGATTTGTTCTCTATACATATGCCCGCGCCAGATATCAGCACTTGATGGTCGCAGCTGTATTCAAAGTTTATCGGGCAAAACATCTCCGTCTCGGTTGCAATAAAATCGCCCGTATCTATAAGGATTGACGATGGCTCTGACGTGACTTTTATGATGCGTGACGGCGGCATAGCCTCAAGCTGCGTAGAGGCGATTTTGTTTAGGCAGAGCGTTTTTATAAACTCATTGGGATAGGGGGTCTTACTGTTAAAAGTTGCAAGGGCACCATTCGCGTGAATCATGTTGTTCAGCAACTGTTGGCAGCATGTAATGGCTTTATCCAAACAATCAAGATTTTTAATTTCCCAAATCTGCATCAAAAGCTTGATGTTTGAAAGATATTGCAGGTTCTCGACAAGGCTGTCCGGCGGCAGGCTATCCAGATGCTCTGGCTTTAAAATGCTGCACATACCAAGGTGTTTGACATATTTGTTGGCAAGTTTTACCCGATATTGCCTGGGCACAAGCCGAATTACGGCGTAGATTACACAGACCAAATCGTCAGAGTCCAAAAGATACTTTTCTTCACCGATAAGATATGAAAGCTGGCGCGCGAAGCTGCGGTGTACGGACGATTTGTCGCTGTTATCAGAAGACGAAATCATAAAGCGATAGTTCTGTGCCCAGTTCACAAGCCGAATTGCCGTAGTCTTTGGCTCCCACGCCGGACTGCGAGCGTCTTTATTTGCTTTAATCCACTGCTCAGTAATCAGGCGGGCCGTCTTCATGCATGAAAAATCCCCAATTTTATTAAAAAACGACAGCCAAAAGAAACTGTGCATTTCTTGCAAAGTGCTTTTATCCGCAAAAGTGTTTTTCCAGAACTGCTGCACTGGTGAAATGGGCAGAACTTGGCCATTGAGCGTTATCAATTTGCCTTTAAGAATAGCCTGCAAGTCATAGACAAATGGTGAGAAGTTCGGAATCGCCCCATTGGACAGATTGCGAAGCTTAAAAGCCTTTCGCTTGTAGAAAAAAGGAAAGCCCGGAATTGATTTAACAGTAGCGCGCACAGTCTTGGCAAACTTATTCCACTTACTTAAATATTTGCTGAAGTATTTCGTTAGCATTTGGTTTGCACGCCTCTGGCGGCGTTTAGTAATTTTTCGACAGCGCCCACTTTATCCATAGCCGAAAAAAGGGCCGTCCCTGCGACCAGCACATTGGCGCCTTTGGCCACTATATCCCCGGCCGTTAAATAAGATACTCCTCCGTCAACAGCTACATCCACTCTACCCTCTGCTGGCAGCATATCACGAACAGCCTCTATCTTATCCAATGTTGCAGGAATAAAGGCCTGACCGCCAAAACCAGGCCGCACGCCCATAACCAAAACCTGATCCAAATGCGGTAGACAGTCCTTTACAGATTCCACACTTGTTTCTGGACTTATGGCCAGCCCAACTTTCATCCCTAAAGCTTTAATGCGATCTATCATCAACGACGCGTCGCTTACAGCTTCTATATGAAATGACACGAGGTTTGCGCCTTGGCTGGCCAGCGCCGCTAAATACTCCAAAGGGTTTTCCACCATAAGGTGCACATGAAGATCTAAAGCAGTATAGTCCCTGATTTTTCCAACAATATCCGTAGCAAAGCTTGTACATGGGACAAAACGCCCGTCCATTATGTCTATATGCAAACTATCCACTCCTGCGCAAATAATTTCTTTCACCTCCTGATCGAATCTGGATGTGTTGGCCGCTAGGATTGATGCGGATAAATTTATATTCTTGTGCGTAAAATCTTTCATTTTTTGCTCGCAAGCCTATAATACGCCCCTATGATCATCGAACAAATGATTTCTAGCTACGGGTACTATGCGGTTTTCCTGTTTGCCTGCATAGAAGGCGAAGTGGCGCTGATTATAGCTGGTTTTTTTGCTCACCAAGGGCTGTTGTCTATTCAGCTGGTGATACTATATGCCTTCCTTGGCACATTTATAATGGAACAGGGCCTTTTTCAGGTAGGCCGCGTATATGGCCTTAGGATTCTCGATCGCTTTCCCAAACTTAAACCAAAAGTCGCAATAGCCTTCAAATGGCTTAAAAAATATGACGTGCTGTTTATCTTTAGCTTTCGCTTTATATATGGCATACGCAACATTTCCCCCTTGATTATCGGCGCGTCAGGAGTACCTTCCAAAAAGTTCTTTTTTGTAAATTTTGCCGCCGCGATTATTTGGTCCGTATCCATAGCCTGCGTAGGGTACGTTTTCTCTAATGCTATAGAAGGTATTGTCGCCCACTTTGGCGAATACCAGAAGCATGTTATATTTGCCATATTGGGTGTTGCTATCGCGATCTACGCCTGGGTTAGCCTGAGGCAGGCGTACTTGTCTCGTAAACAATAATCATTTCTTTACCTAATCGCCGTACTATTAAGGATATGTATGAAGCAGGTGTTCATATGAATAAGGTTATATGCCTTAAGAAATATAAGCAGTGCAAGCGACATAAAATCCCTGCGCAGGCTGCAATCAAGATTGCGCAGGCTGACAAATGTTTTCAAGACAGTATGCTAAAGCGCAAGACTTACAAAACGCGCAGTAAGCTACCGAACTTTCGTTAGCTAAGATTCAACACATCTGATACTCTGGCTTCGATCGTAGCAAGCTTGTCTTAGCATGAAAAAAGCCTTGTTCTTTGTCACAGAGGACTTTGGCTTCGTCAGCCATCGCATTCCTATGGCAGAGGCAGTCCGCTCATGCGGGTT
>JAISFO010000009.1 GCA_031263535.1 Holosporales bacterium | reverse complement strand
GTACCTTCGATTTTCACACTTTTGATAGGAGCTTCAGGTTTTATTATTGCATTAAGCAGGCTGACCAGAACATTTGAATGCCTCTGGTCGCAAAATATCATCTTAAAGATAATATCATTGGTCGGCAGAACCTTCAGCGCGGATTCTTCTTCAGCTTTCATAAAACACTCTCCTTAACAAAAGTATTGTAACACATTTCTTTTTTCTTTTGAATGCATACGGATTACAGTAAACTCGCATGGATAAATGCAAAATTCACAGAAGGGCAGCATCAATGTTTTGGTACCAAAATTGGTACCAAATTTCTAAGAATTCGAATTCATATGCATTTCAACGCAGCAGAAATACTGAAGCTTTTATAACGAGTTTGCATTCCCTCGGCTCCACCAAATGTGTCTATATAGACTCGTTGTTTCAATCATTAGGCCGCTAGTAAAGCCAATTTTTCTGGACACCTAGCAAAATAGGCAGCTATGCTGACCTTGAATATAAGGTTAGGTCACGATGGTATACTCAGCTTATTGGACGGTTCCGTTTGTTGGGACGTTGTTGTCAGTTGCGGCACTTCCTGTCTTAGCGCCAGCCTTTTGGCATAAAAACTCTGGCAAAGTGTTCCTGTTTTGGAGTTTGCTGATTTGTGCCGCGTTGGGCATGAGCCACAGCTTGCCTGAGTTCACCACAATCGTAAGCGATACCATGTTGTCCAAGTTTTTGCCGTTCATCATACTTATTGCCGCGCTTTATATAATCACAGGCGGGATATATTTCACTGTATTCAGCAAAGTTACCGCAACAGTTAATGTTGTGATAGTAGGTATTGGGGCCTTGAGCGCAAGCTGGATAGGCACAACTGGCGCAGCAATGGTCATGATTCGTCCGCTCCTCAGGCTAAATGCAGAAAGGAAATATAATACCCACCTAGTCATATTTTTCATATTCCTAGTTGCCAATATCGGCGGTGGAGTTACCCCAATTGGTGATCCGCCCTTGTTTGTTGGGTTTTTAAGCGGAGTAGATTTTTTTTGGTCGCTAAGGCACCTGTCCAGCGCTGTATATCCGGTAATATTCGGAATGCTAGGCGCGCTGTATTTAGTGGACTCATATCTGCTGAAAAAGGAGGGCTGCCAGTTTGAGCATGCTGGTAAAACTCAAATCGCGGTTAAAGGCAAGCGCAATATATTGCTGCTGGTGGTCGCGGTTTCATCCGTTATGCTTAGCGGCGTAATAAATATAGGGGCAGTAGAAATATTTGGCATTACGCTGCCAATTGCCTCCTTGATAAGGGATTTAATTTTGTTGATATTGTCCGCGGTTTCGCTTGCAACTACTCCAAAGGATATCCGCCGTCACAATGACTTCTCGTTTGGGCCATTAAAGGAAGTGGCAGAGCTGTTTGTTGCAATATTTTTAACCCTAATTCCGGTTGAGCATATCCTTCATATGGGCGCAGATGGGCCATTTGGGCCACTATTCGCATGGCTGTCCCAAGGCGGTGAGCTCTCGGCGTCAAAATGCTTTTGGTTAACCGGTGCTTTGTCGTCTGTACTTGATAATGCGCCGACTTACTTGACGTTTTTCCATCTGGCGGGCGGTGATCCAAATTACTTTATGAACGCAGGGGCGCACGTACTGAAGGCCGTTTCTTTAGGGTCGGTGTTTTTTGGGGCTTTAACCTACATAGGTAACGCCCCTAATTTCATGATTAAATCTATCGCACAGAGCTATGGGTATGAAATGCCATCGTTTTTCGGCTATATAAAGTGGTCATGCGCAATACTGCTGCCCATATTTGCTTTAGTATCAGTGATGATTTTTCAGTAAATTCCATTATCGCAATTGACTAAGCGAGTACGAAAATCAAGCGTTTCTTCTTGATGTAAGTATAAATTCAGCAGTATTGTCGGCAAATGCCAGGCCATGTTCCAGTCTTATTGAACGAAGTCATGGCCATGCTTCCACACAAGGAAGGTGGCTTTTACATAGATGCAACCTTCGGCGCCGGAGGATATACTAAAAAAATACTACAGAGCATTCCTAACAGCTTCGTTCTTGGCATTGATCAAGATCCAAACTTAATCAGCTTTACCAGCGAAATACAGCAACTGGCCCCAACGCGCTTTAAGTTTGTAAACGAAAACAATATCAATTTAAAAAATATCATCGCCTTATACGAAATAAAGCAAATAGACGGTATAATTTTTGATCTTGGTGTGTCTTCTATGCAACTCGAGACACAAAATAGAGGATTCTCCTTCAATTTAGATGGACCGCTTGACATGCGCATGAGCGGTCACGGCATATCCGCTCTGGAGGTAGTTAATACCTATACCGAAGCTCGGTTGGCCGACATAATTTATCACTATGGAGAAGAGCGTAAGGCAAAAAAAATCGCAAAAGCCATTGTAAATGGGCGAATAAATCAACAAATATCCTCTACGAAACAGCTTGCCGATATTGTAAAATCAGTTATTAATTCATATAAGGGAATACATCCAGCGACAAAAACTTTTCAGGCCCTTAGGATTTTTGTCAATAACGAGCTGGAAAATTTGGAAATTGCGTTGAGGTCGGCCATTGAGTTGTTATCAGTGAAAGGAAGTTTAATTGTGGTAGCTTTTCATTCGCTTGAAGACAGAATTGTTAAACATTTTTTTAAGCATTTTGCGCTACAACGGTCGAATGAAAAACAATTTCGCCTGATAAACAAAAAGCCAATAGTGCCCGGAGCAGAGGAATTGGCGCTTAACCACAAGGCGAGATCGGCTAAACTGAGGGGCCTTGTGCGGGAGTTTTGAAAGTTGTTTGGTGTCAATAGGCTAGTACTGCTGGTTGCTGTCGTATTTGCAGGATGTGGTCTATTTAACTTTAAGTACAAGGTTGCCGATTTAAATTCTCAGGCTCAAGGGCTTGAACGGGAAATCGCCCGCACGCAGTGTGATATCAAGATTTTATCAGCAGAACTGCGCTATTTGACTGCGCCTAAAAGGCTTCAAAGGCTAGCAAGTCGCCATATGGTCCTTGATAAAACTGAGGTTAACAGGTTATTCTCTCTCAGCGAATTTAAGGCTCGTTTGAACGGCAGAGCCCGCATAGTAAGGGTCGATCCTCTGCAAAGTTTGTTAGTAAAAGTATCGGCCCCTAAGCCTAAAAAGCTGTTGGCAACAGATGCTCGTGGTCAATGAGGCAATTCACCAGGAAAACTGGAGGTTATTTTAGGGAAATTGTCGGCGGCAGGTACGACACGATATCTGTCGCATTGGTGGTATTACGCCAGCGCATATTATTCGTGCTGGTGTGTTTTTGTATTGTAAATTTGGCGATAATTACCAGAATTGTCTATCTTTCGTTTCAGCCGCAACTCAGCGATCATGACAGAAACGTAATACAACAACAAAACGCCAACTTAGTTCGTGCCGATCTGTTTGATCGTAACGGTATGATCTTGGCGACGAGCCTGCCAACAGTCTCGGTTTACGCAAATGCCAAAGACGTTATCAATATTGGTGAGGCGGTTGAGGGGCTTAGAAAGATATTTAAAGACCTAAACTTTCGCAAGGTCAAACAAAGTCTGGAGAGCGGAAAAAGGTTCATCTGGGTCAAAAGGCACATTACGCCGGCACAGCAAGAAGCACTTTTATCCCTGGGGATTCCGGGCATATATTTCATAAACACAGAGCGCCGTATATATCCTGACAGGAACCTGCTGTCCCATGTGCTGGGTTTTACTGATGTAGATAACATCGGCATTGCGGGCGTAGAATACTCAGAAAACAACAGAATTATACGAAATTCTGAACCCCTTCAGCTTTCAGTTGATATAAGGCTTCAACATGCTTTGCGTGATGAGCTGTCTGTCGGCATGGCTGAATTTAGCGCTACGGGTGCGTCGGGGATAATCTATGAGGTTGAAACTGGCGAAGTGCTGGCTATGTGCTCGCTGCCGGATTTTGATCCTAATCAATACGCAAAAACTCCGCCCAAAAATAAATTTAATAAATGTACATGCGCGGTTATGGAGCCTGGCTCTACCGCCAAGATATTCACAACCGCCATGGCGCTGGAGAGCGGTAGGGTTCGCCTTGACAGCATTTTTGACGTGACCGCCCCACTTAACATTGGTCGCCATCACATCAAAGATTTTCATCCCCATAACCGCCCCTTAACAACAGAAGAAGTATTCAAATATTCATCCAATATTGGCGCGGCGCGTATGGCTTTACAAGTTGGTGGACAAATACAAAGGCAGTTCTATCAGGATCTTGGGATGTTTGTCCCTGTACGGCTCGAGCTACCAGAGCTGCAGGCTCCACTTTATTCAAAGACTTGGCGAGAGCCGACAATTATCACCGTCTCTTACGGTTATGGTATAGCTCTAACCCCTATGCACATGGTTGTTGGGGTGGCGAGTATCCTAAACGGAGGGCTGTTGTTACTGCCAACTATTCTGAAGGGCAAAAATGCCGACCACAAGGCAACAAAAAGGATAATCTCGGAAGCTACATCCAAAAAGATGGTTCGCTTGCTGCGCTTAGTGGTAGAGGAAGGCACCAGCCGAAAAGCCGAAGTCTCTGGCTATCACGTGATTGGCAAAACTGGCACTGCAGAGAAACTGCAGGGCAAAACTTATAACAAAAACTCTAACATGTGCTTTTTCATTGGCGCGTTTCCAACAGATCGGCCTAAATACCTTATTTTCATAATGCTAGACGAGCCCAAAGCCAATAAGAATACCTTTGGATTTGCTGCCGCTGGCTGGAACGCTGCACCTGTTGCCTCACGCGTAATAAAAAGAATCGGCGCAATACTTGACGTCGTGCCCGACAAAGATGAGTGACACGAGTAAGGATCAAAAAGGGATAAAATCGCATTGGAACTCTTACAGTAACGATGTTATACAGGTTTTAAGGAATTACAGATGCCAAATAGGTTTGGTCGCATAGGATTCTTAGTAACGGCTTTCTGCGTACTAGCCGCAATTGGCCTTTTAAGCAGCATATTTGTCGTTCGGCAGACTGAGCAGGCGCTTATCGTGCGGTTCGGCAATCCAATTCGGGTAATCAGCACAGCTGGGCTGCATTTTAAGTGTCCATTCTTGATTGACGAGGCCATTTTCTTTGAAAAAAGGTTATTAGCGATTGATTTAGCTGAGCTTGAGGTAACGCTTGGCGACAGGCGACGCCTTGTTGTTGATGCTTTTGGGCGTTACAGGATTACCGATCCATTGAAATTTTATCAAACAGTGCGTGATGAATCAGGGCTTCAAAGGCGCTTGGCGGCGATGGTTTTGGGAAGCCTGCGCAGCGTGCTGGGCAATGCGCACTTGTCGGCCATACTGTCTGATTCTAGGTCAAAAGTCATGGACGACCTTTGCCGCGAGGTTAACAAAGCTGCCAAAGACCTTGGGGTTGACGTTTTGGACATGCGTATAAAACGGATGGACTTGCCGCGTGAAAACACTGAGGCCATATGCAAGCGCATGATCAGCGAGCGTGAGCGCGAAGCCAGGCAGCTTCGTGCAGAAGGCGAAGAGAAAGCGCAGATAATCCGGGCCGAGGCCGACAGATCCAAAGCCGAAAAGATCGCCGAAGCCAATAAGAAAGCTGATATTTTGATTGGAGAAGGCGAAGCGGAAGCCGGCAAAATCTACGCAGACGCATACAGCAAAAACCCAGCTTTCTTTGAGTTTTATCGGTCTATGCAAGCGTACAGAAAATCCTGCGCTCCAGAAAATACCAAAATTGTAGTGTCGCCAGACGGTGGTTTTTTTAAGTTTTTTAATAAATTCGCAACTAAAGACTAATACCATGCCCTGAATTGATTTCGATTGAGACTCAAGAGCTTAAAGGGTGTAGAATCTATCCAAATGTTAAAGCCTATAACAGCGAAAGTTATTGCTTCTGTGCTTGTGGTGAGGTGGTTCGCCGCGCTTGAGGCACAAGCGGCCGATTTTGTGGATATAATTCCTAAGCTGCTTGTAAGCGTAGTTAACATCTCTGCCAAAGGTAAGCTGGATAATCAATCGAACGAACTGTCAGAAGCAGATTATCGCTCTGATGGGATTAAGGAGCTGTTCGAGTTTGTTGACAGCAAGCGCAACACGCCTTTAGGGTCGGGGTTTATAGTGAACTCAACTGGCTATATAGTTACCAATTATCACGTTGTAGAAGGCATCAAGGAAATTATCGTCACCCTTCATGACGATAAAGAATTTAAGGCAAAGATCGTTGGCTATGACGAAAAGATGGACATCGCCTTGCTTAAGATTGAAGTAGATGTTCCCTTAACCCCTGTGGAATTTGGCGATTCAAACAATGTGCGAGTAGGCGAATGGGTCCTGTCGGTCGGCAATCCATATGGCTTTCCGTTTACAGTCACTAAAGGCATAGTTTCCTTTTTGGCCAGAAATATATCGGCAAGGTGCAGAGGCATAATTGGCGACGATATAATTGACTATATCCAAACGGACGCGCCTATCAACCGAGGCAACTCTGGATCGCCTTTGTTTACTGCCGACGGCAAAGCCATAGGCATGGTTATTGCCATATTCTCGGATACTGGTGTTAACAGCGGCCTGAATTTTGCGATTCCATCTAATTTTTTGCAAAAGGCGATCAAGCAACTTAAGGCTTTTGGAAAAATGCGCCGTGGCTGGATCGGCGTTTCTGTTGAACTGTTGGAAGCCGATGTTGCGGAAAGCCTGGGGTTGGCAAAACTGCGTGGCGTAACGGTAACCAAAGTCACTTCCGGATCGCCGGGCGCTAAGGCTGGCTTGCAGCAAGGTGATATCATCATGATAATCGGCGATACGCCCATAAATGACGAATCTCAATTATCCAAAATTGTTGCTAATTCTGCTGTTGGTAAGGTGCTGCCGATTAAGGTGAGGAGAGACAGTCAGGAAATCACCCTCAGCATCATGGTCGGATACCGTGACGACAGCGCCGAGGTCGGAGATGACGCCCTAGAGCCATCTGTTGACGGCATAAGAGGGAAAGATATTTACAGCGCTGGCCTGTCCTTAACAGACGTATCAGCGGAGCTTAGAAAGGCCTTCGACTTGCCAAACACCCTTAATGGAGCCGTTATTATCAATACTATGCGTAATTCCGACGCCGCAGAAAAGGATATCCGCCAAGGCGACGTTATCGTAAAGATAGATCAAACCCCCGTTGATAACGTTGCTGATTTTCTGGCGAAACTTATGAATATCAGTCACAAAAAAGACAAAGTAGCGCTGTTGATTTACAGAGACGGGGTTTATCTATACCGGGCAATTTTGCTTAGAAAAATCTTGGACGATTCGACCGCTGACGAGCCAGTTAAGGCCGGAGAGCCTAAACAATCAGGCAAAGCTGTAAATGATAACAAACCAGCCGCCCCCGGGGTATCTGGTCAAACTAAAAGCCGAGTCAAATAGCGAGTCACTGAACTTATAAAGGCCACTTTACCTTGAAGTAAAGCAGCCTTTCAGCAAGTATTATTGATCGGCGGCAGGAAATTCTGGATCGATATGATCAGCAAACAGCCACTTGTGATGTGCTTGTGGCGCAATTCCTAACTCGTGCCTTATATCCATAACTGTCTGCTCAGGCACATCAAAGAATGCAGTACCAAGAAGTATTATGTCAGGAATACAATCGTGCCTAGATGATACAAAGTGGTCGCCAATTGAATTTGGCCTTTCAAGGAAAGGCATTTCATGAGCAATTTTGCATACTGTTTCGAATAGCTCCGACGCAGTAAGAAGATATCCACCATTATATAATAATTCCACTCCTGGCAATTGCACATGTTTATATACTGCTTCGAATACCTCGCTCTTAAGGTGAAGATCTTTACAGATATCTGATAAGTCACTTCTCTGCGCCCGAACATATCGATCGCTAATGATCGCTAACATTGAATTTATTTTACTATGATCTAGTTCTACTTTGACGCATACACCTTCGTTATATCCATTAAGAAAATTTGCAACCAAATCAAACATAAATGGTGCGTGTTCTTTAAAAGCACATAAGTGTAGGGGCGGTAACAATGTTTTACCGGCTTCCCAAGACAATCTATCTTTTAAGATTGGTGATGGTGGTGGAGCCAGAGGATTGCATGGATGCTTTGCTCCATCACAATCTATAAACGTGAGTAATTTTCTGTTTGGGATTAATTCTATAGAAGTTGACTCTAAAAGTGATGTATTTATGAACACATTATGAAAGTGCAAATCTGCATGGATGATCTGGCTGTCATTTAAAGCCCTTACAGCTTGGCCAAATTTCTTCATTACTGGAAAAGCGCTTGGCCATCCCATTCTTGGTGTACTAGTGTGACCCAAATGCTCAGTAATACCGAAAAAGTCAAAAAGCGTAACTCCAGGAGCCCTTTCCATAAACTGAATCGACCATTCGTTAGCACTTTCAGGAACAGTTTCACAACGACAGTACGAGATTTCCATAAGCGCATTAATTCTGCTGCTTATAATTTCATCTTCCACACACTCACCGCTCAATTGACTAATAAATTGACTAATATTCCAAACTTTTATGTTCATACTATCTGGGGCTTGTTAGGGCGAGATTACTGAGAAATACTTGATGTTGATGATTCTTGGCAAATTATCCGGAATGGGCTGATCACCAAATTGTGAATCTAAGTGTTGTTGCAGAAAACAAGCGCTTTCAAGTTCTCCCGATCCTCTTTGCCTACTTACTTTGATGATATGTGGCCCAAAGCCAAGTATTAACGGATCAGCATAACCAGGCGTGTTGGTTTCAGATTGAACAGAGGTGGGTAAAACTACGGCCTCAAAATGTTCATCTACTCCCATCTCTTTAAGGCATAGATTACCAAATTTTGTGGCTTGTTCAGGGCTTACGGCCTGTATAAGTTCTGATTGTGGTGCTGCTGACCAAGCACTTTGTAATACCAAAAGCGATAATAATGTTACTCTCTTCATTTTGACATCCAATAACTATTATATAGATATATATAATTTACTTTTTGACTAAAGTCAAGTTTTTTTTACAAGCTAACTGATGCAAATTATTAAAACAGTTTTAAAGAACTGTCGTCACAGTTTTTGTTTAGTGATGAAGGTTTGTCGAGACCAAGATAGCCATACCCTAAATCTGTGATTACCCTTCCGCGAGAGGTTCGCTGTACAAGGCCTTGTTGAAGCAAAAATGGCTCTATTACCTCTTCGATTGCGTCCCTTTGCTCGGACAGTACGGCGCAGAGGGTCTCTACCCCGACCGGGCCGCCGTTATAGAACTCAACAATGCACTTTAGGTATCGTCGATCCATCATGTCTAGACCTAAATTATCGACTTCAAGGCTTGTCAAGGCTTGGTCGGCAATCGCTTTGTCAATTTTACCAACACCTTTGACCACCGCAAAATCCCACACGCGCCTTAGCAGTCGACAAGCAATTCTTGGCGTTCCGCGTGAGCGTTGAGCAATTTCCCAGGCGCCTTCGTGCTCTATCTCTACGCCAAAGATAGACGCGTTGCGGTTGATGATTGTCTCAAGCTCTTGATGATTATAGAAATCCAGACGCATCTGAATGCCAAAGCGGTCCCTAAGCGGCGACGTAAGCAAGCCCGATCTGGTAGTTGCCCCGACCAGGGTAAATCTTGGCAGATCGATTCTGATGGACCGTGCAGCTGGCCCTTCACCGATGATTAGGTCAAGCTTAAAATCCTCCATAGCAGGGTACAGGACTTCCTCGATTAGGGGATTAAGTCTGTGAATTTCGTCTATAAAAAGAACGTCGCTAGTCGAAAGGTTCGTAAGTAGCGCGGCAAGGTCCCCTGCTTTGGCAATCATAGGGCCAGAGGTGGCCTTAAAGCCAACGCCCATTTCGCGGGCGATTATCTGGGCTAGCGTAGTCTTGCCCAATCCCGGCGGGCCATAGAATATTGTATGGTCAATTGCCTGCGCACGCGATTTGGCAGCCTTTATAAATACGTCAAGATTTGATTTAAGCTTAATCTGGCCGATAAAATCACGTAGGTATTGCGGACGCGTTTCGGCGATGTGCTCAGTATCAGCTTCCTGGTCATGAGGAGATAAAATCCCTTCCTTCATATTATAACGTTTAAAATTCCTCTATAACGACGTAAGTCTTCCGAGGGCTTGGCGAAATACCTCTTCGAAGCCTTGCTCGGACGGTACATCTTTTAAAACATTCAGAATATCGGCTTTTTTGTATCCCAGATTTACCAGCGCTGAGGTAACATCCAAAATAACCCCTGTCGGGCCTGCAGTAGATCCGACGCCAGCTGCAGATGAAATATCGATCGGCTGCTGAGACGGCATTTTTTTATCCTTTAGTTCGTTAATTATCCTTAGGGCGAGTTTGCCGCCAACCCCATCGGCCATGCACAGTTTGGCCTTATCTTCATAAAAAATCGCTTGAAAAACGTCCGCCGGCGTTAAGACGGAAAGTATCGATAAGGCAACTTTGGCCCCAACCCCTTGCACCGTAAGCAGCAATTTAAACCACTCTCGCTCTTCTGGACTTGCAAAGCCATACAACAACCAACCGTCTTCTCTGATCATTAATTCTGTATAAACCAAAACCTCAACCTGTCCCTGGCTCTGGAACTTCTCGAGCGAAGGCCTTGGGCAAAATACCCTGTATCCGATTGCCCCAGTATCTACTGTTATGTGGTTATCTGAAACATCACAAACTTTACCGCGTAAAAAGTTAAACATTCAGCTGGTTATCCTTAAATGCGGGCTCCAATTAGCGTGACATATGGCCACAGCCAAAGCGTCAGCGGCGTCGTCCTTTATATCTGGGCAAGTTGGAAGCAGCCGCCTGATCATCATTGCGATCTGCGCTTTATCGGCATGTCCAACGCCCACTACGGCCTTTTTTATTTTATTTGCGCCGTATTCATTGACTTCGATACCGGCATGGGCTGGCGCAAGCATGGCTGCCGCCCTTGCTGCCCCAAGCTTTAGGGCCGAAGACGGGTTGGAATTCATGAAAGTCTCCTCAATGGCGGCCTCTGTAGGCCTTAAACGAACGATAACCTCT
>JAISFO010000008.1 GCA_031263535.1 Holosporales bacterium | reverse complement strand
AATTTTAATTAATTATTTGAGAAGTGTGTTATGGGGGCAACGTGTGGGGAGAGGAATTGAGGAATAGTGGGTTTTTAGGTTGATTGGTTGCAAAATCGGCCTTGACGTTGCGCTGGGGTGTAGAGCAGAGTGCGCTTGGTGTTTATTAAGAGGATGTTTATGAACAAGAATGAACTAGTGGCTTTCATAGCCAATGATGCGGATATTACTAAGACTGATGCGACCAAGGCAGTGGATTCTTTTGTGAAGGCAGTAGGTACCGCTTTGAAGAAGAACGATGAAGTTCGTCTGGTTGGTTTTGGAAGCTTTTACATATCCAAGCGTGCAGCGACGCAAGGTCGTAATCCACGTACTGGAGCAGCAATTAAGATTCCAGCGGCCAAGCTTCCTAAGTTCAGGGCTGGCAAATCTTTGAAAGACACAGTGGCCTGAGCTGATATTTCAAGAGCGGACAACTGTCATGCAGCGTCCGTTCTTTCGTTTCTGTAAAGAGTTAGTTGAGCCAAAGCGGAAATTGGAAGCTTGTAGCTTTTTATCCATGATGTTCATACTTATTTTCATTAGTGAGGCAGCTTTAGATTGATACGATTTGCCTCATGCAGGAGTATATTTATTTAGAGAGCCCTTTAGTCTCTTGAGCAATTCAACGACGCATCACTTAGGGTTCTTGGCTAACCTACCTAAGCATTTAGAGGATTGCGACGCTTCATCTTTACTCGTGCCCGTCTAATCAATAAAGACGCCTTAAGCTGATAAATACATCCTGGGCAGTGATACTTAAATAGGCTCTCAGGCAATAATCACTTCTTGCTAAATAAAGTGAAATGTATTTAAAAAAAAGCCCTGTTGCAATTAACCTTTTGTTCATAATGATCTGATAGTTTTCAGCTCATAGATTAAGAGGAATAACATGAATAAGAAACTTTTATTGAGTATGGCTGTTATTGGTGGAACTGTCTGCTTTGATGTTTGCTGGTCAGCTGTGGAGGCAAATCCAGCGGAGGCAAATGTGCAAGAAGATCACATAAGTGATGCTGGAGAAAGCTCAAACAAGCACTCTGGAAAGAGTTCAAGTCAGCATGCTGGAGAGCACTCAGACAAGCATGATAGCAACAAGACCCATCCCTATCCTCATCATGGTCGTTATCGTCATGGTCATCATGGTCATAGCCATCATAATGGATCGCATACCCATAATCATCAATGATGAACAAGAGTATGCTTGTTATTAGTTAAGCTGTCTGGTGCTTTGCAGTAGAAAGATTATCGCCAGATGCGCAGAAATTCCTGCGCGATTATAAAACGCAAAAACCATAGGCGGCATAACCGAGCTAGAGGGATGATTATAGATAAACGCTTTAGCTGCAGCGAATACGTTAAAGCAAAGCTAACATAGTTTTACAGGTAGGCCAATACGACTAATCCAGGGGTATCATAGATAATGTAACCTTAGTCTAAGTCAAAACCTTGGCTTACCAGCAGCCTAGATGTAGGATCAGTGGATCCTAGGCTAGGCTGATTATATATTGCCACAACCCTCAATACACCATAACACTCAAGACCTTATTGAAGGGGGTATAGCCAAGCCTTTAGTTAAATGCAAAGACTTGGCTATAATTATAGGACTATCTTAACTTGACAGGAAAGCCTTCTCTTCTTCCCGATACACTTGCTCCAAGCATTGGTGAGGTAACTGAGAATTGATTTGAGAAAAGGCGAGGTCCAGCCTTTCCGTTTTTCATTTTTTGCATTAGGTTATGCTGATATTCAGCTGTATTTGATGGAGCTGGATTCGTTTGTTCAACATCTGACAAACAAACATCAGAACAGAAAGCCCCAACAACAGCCATGCTAAGTAAAAGTTTTTTATTCATCATTCTTCCTCTTATCTATAATAGACAAATTATCATGCCATTATGAATAAAAAGTTAATTTATATGGACTTTTTGTATAAAGATGTTTCGCTTTATTTAGATAAAGTTAATTATTACCCGGGTCCATTGAGTATTACTGCTATTGAGAGTAAGAGATTGGTCCATTAAAAATCTAAACCTATAGCAACAGTTCATACACACGCATATGTAGGACTGCTCGATGAATATATTTCTACATTAGACGAATTTTATTTATCTAAAATGGCTTTTTAATGAAAAGTTCAACAAGGGTATATTATAACTAGTGTAATTTTGTGAATCTATGTGACGTCTATAGCGAAGACAAAGAAAAGGTGTGCAAAATTAGAAGAGGGCTATAACCGCAAAATACCTTTATAGCTGTGCTTAAAAATAGATTAGAGCTATATGATTAGACGTCCCAACTGGCTCTCGCCTTCACGAGAGCGCATCGGAAAGAATATTTTATGCAGTGTATTTTATACGAACCAAGCCTTGGTTTTCAGCCGGAAAAGTAAAAAAATATCATCAAATTAAAAAAAATACTTGACTGATAAGGTTTTTGTGTTTATATATAGTCTTAGTTGTTTTTTAACTAAGGAGAGGAAAATGAATCGTTTTTTGAAAAGTATGCTTTGCCTGTCGGCAGGGCTGATTGTATCTAGCTCTAACGCTGCGCTTGTTCCGTCTTCACCAGAGGCAGAAGATGCTGAAAATATAAGAAGGGCCGGGGCTGTTTTGGGCAAAATTGGCCAAGATGTTAGAGAAATTGTTAATGAAGTTGCTGGTCTTGATGGTGTTTTAAGGCCTTTAATAGCTACTCTCGGTCTGCCCGCAAATACTCCTCTTCGAAGCGTGCTAGAAACTGTCCTAGATCTTCCTAGTCTCCCTAAACCTATGATCGATGATGAGCTGTTTGTCGTGGCAGGCCATGATGGCTCTATGCGACTAAATTTGCAGTTAGTGGACTCAGGTACCACTTGGGCGCTGCGGGGGATTGCTTATGGGTTTAAACTATTTGTCGCGGTAGGAGATTATGGCAAGTTCGCAACTAGTCCAAATGGTGTTAATTGGACACAACGATTCTCTGGTATCGGCGCAAACCTAAGCGGCGTTGCTTGGGGTATGGAATGTTTTGTTATTGTAGGAGTCGAAGGCGTAATATTGACTAGTCCAAATGGAAAAGACTGTACGCAACAAAATTCTGGTACTACTAAGCATTTAAATGGAGTCGTTTTTGGAGAAGGCTTGTGGGTTGCTGTAGGACAAGGAGGCACAATTCTGACTAGCCTGAATTATATTGATTGGCCGCAACAGAATTCACATATCGATCATGATCTTTTTGGAGTTTGCTATGGTAATGGAATATATGTTGCAATAGGGGCTAAAAATGCAATAGCAATAAGCCAAAATGGATTTGAATGGAGAGAGATTTTTTTGAATGATATGGATCCTGAGAGTTGGCTATATGGGATTGCTTATGGCAATGAATGGTTCGTTGCAGTGGGAAATGAGCAAATAATTTTCAGTCAAGACGGATCCGATTGGAGTCAGCTTTGGCTGCGAGAGTATTTTAGAGCTCGTCAGCACCATAGGCTTAATGGAGTAGCTTTTAACGGCAGGCGGTTTGTTGCAGTAGGAGACGATGGCGCAATATTTGATATCGAAAATAGAACTCATTGTATGCGGAGGCCTTGCTTAGATCCCGCTACTTCATTCACAGCGATTGCTTTTGGTAAGAAGTAAAAATAAGTTTGCGAAAACTTAAAGAACTAAAACCATCCGCTATACCCAGTGGGTGGTTTTTTTATTGCAGTCGAATTCAATTGTATCTTGAATGCACTTTTTCACAACTAGGCGTCAATCTCTGTTTATATTGTTTATGAAATATTGCTTTTTCCTAAGCTTTTAAGTAGGTAGCTAGCTTTGAATTGAGAAAAGAACATGCATATTTAAGTGATACAACCTGCTTAAAGGGTTATTCAGCAGAAGCGGCGTTTATATAGCAGTATCGAACGATTTAAAGACAAAATTTAAATGCATTTCCGCCGCTCGCATTTAGAATGCTCTTGCCAAAAAGCTTTGTATAAAGAGGGTACGTACACAACCTTTTGCTTAACCGACGCTCTCTCTGCGAATCGCATATATAGACGGCGTCTATTTTATCTCAACTTTGGCGCCGGATTCTTCGACTTTTTTCTTAATCTCCGCAGCTTCGTCTTTGTTTACCCCTTCCTTCAAAGGCTTTGGAGCAGATTCAACCAAGGTTTTTGCTTCAGTTAGGCCAAGGCCGGTTATTTCTCTTACCACTTTAATAACCTTGATCTTTTCGGCGCCAACGTCAGTCAAAACCACGTTAAACTCTGTTTTCTCTTCCGCAGCGGGAGCGGCCGCTGAAGCAGGAGCAGCCGCCACCGCAACCGGGGCTGCAGCGCTGACCCCCCAAACCTCTTCCAGCTTTTTGCTCAATTCTGCCGCTTCCAATACAGTAAGCTTAGAAAGCGTATCGATAATTTTATCTAAATCTGCACTCATATCCTGTTCTCCACTAAAAAACTAACCTCTACTTGAATAAGCCCCAAACACACGAGCCAACTGTCCAGCGGGGGCCTGCAGGACGGCTGCGATCTTCTGCGCAGGGGCAGAAATAACCGCAATAATTTTGGACCGAAGTCCGTCGAGTGAAGGCAGCGAAGCCAACATCTTTACATCGGCTGTGGATAGCATTTGGCCGTCCATACACCCGGCAATGATCTCAAACTTTTCTTCAAACTCTTTAGCAAACTCAACGGCAACCTTTGCCGCAGCGACCGGCGACTGCGAGACAGCAAGAGCCGTCTGTCCCTTAAAAAGATCCGTCATCGAACCAAACTTAGTTTCAGATAACGCGATACGGGCAAGCGTATTTTTTATGACAACATAAGACGCCTCAGCAGTCCGCATTTTATTTCTTAAATCCAGCGCTTCTGCGACGGTCAGCCCATTGTATTTGACCAGTACCGCAAGGTTGGCCTCAGATGAGACTTCCTTAAGCTTGTCAATAAACTGTTGTTTTTGGACGCGGTCCATTTCACCTTCACCTTAAAAATCAAGATTTGTCAAGACATGGACGAAAGAACCGATCGCCATCTGCGCTGGAAATTAAGCCGAAAGCACCAGCGGTCTTAGACAGAATCCTATACACTTCCCCTATTTTCCGGGGAACACTCGCTTCAAAAGCCGCTAATCCGATGCGACGCTCGAAACATCAATCTGTATACCAGGCCCCATAGTAGTCGAAACCGACACCCTTTTCAAGTAGGAACCTTTAACGCCAGTAGGTTTGGCTTTTAATACCGCGCCCAAAAAGGCTTTGATATTGCCTTCAATGGCCGTTGCATCAAAGCTTAGCTTGCATATACCGGCGTGAATAATGCCAGCTTTTTCAAGCTTATATTCCACCTGTCCGCCTTTTGCCGACTTAACCGCCGTGGCTACATCCTGAGTAACCGTACCAAGCTTTGGATTAGGCATAAGCCCCTTTGGACCGAGTAACTTACCAAGCTTTCCAACTACGCCCATCATGTCAGGTGTGGCGATACAAACATCAAAGTCTATTTTTCCGCCAGAAACTGATTCAGCTAAATCATCAGCGCCAATAAGATCTGCCCCGGCGGCTTTAGCTTCATCAGCCTTAGGGCCTTTAGCAAAAACCGCAACTCGTACGCTTTTGCCGGTGCCGTTCGGCATCGTTATCATGCCGCGTATGTTCTGTTCAGTTTTACGTGGATCTATGTTCAAATTGACCGCAATATCGACCGTCTCATCAAACTTACAAGGAGCGCCTTTCTTCAGAACGGCGATTGCCTCCGATAAACTGTAAAAATGATCAAAATCGATCAATTCGTGGATTTTCTTAAGTCTTTTGCAAAGTTTAGCCATTAGCTAACTACCTCCAAGCTCATAGAACGCGCCGATCCTTCAATCATGCGCATGGCCGCTTCTTCATCATTGACGTTCAAGTCTGCTTTTTTCAAACGAGCGATTTCCCTTATCTGATCTGAAGTAACGCGCCCAACAAAGCCTCTGCCAGGAGCGCTGGCCCCTTTTTCAATTTTTGCCATTTTTTTCAAAAAAAACGTTGCCGGGGGCGTTTTCATTACAAACGAAAACGTTTTGTCTACATAAGCCGTAATTACAACCGGAATCGGCATACCGGCCTCCATATTCTGGCTTTGGGCATTAAAAGCCTTACAAAAATCCATGATATTAAGCCCGCGCTGACCTAAAGCTGGGCCAACCGGAGGAGAAGGATTAGCCTTGCCCGCAGGAATCTGAAGCTTTATGTAACCGGCGATCTTCTTGGCCATTAAGATATCTCAATGTGCTATTAGATATATTAAGTGTCTTTCTATCATAAGGCTTTAAACTTTACAATAGGAGGTCATAGCGAAGATTGTATACGGCCTTAAGTTTTTTCAACCTGATAGAAGCCCAAATCAACATTGGTTGGCCTTCCAAATATGGAAACCGAAACTTTCAAGCGCTCTTTTTCTTGATCAATTTCCTCAACTATTCCGTTGAATGTATTGAACGGCCCTTCGCACACACGGATCTTTTCCCCAATCTCAAATATAATTGTATTTTTGGGATGAGACACGCTCTCGGCCACTCGGTTCAGGATGCGATCTACTTCGGCCGCAGTAATCGGCATTGGCTTAGATTTTGAGCCAAGAAACCCTCCTACTCTTGGGACAGTCTTAACTAAATAGTTGCTTTCGTCGTTCATATCCATCTCGACGAGTATATATCCAGGATAAAAGCATCTTTCAGTAGAGGTTTTGACTCCTCGCTTTACCTCGATCACATCCTCGGACGGAACCAGCATTTGCCCAAAAAAAGACGTCAAGCCCTTATTTTCAGCTCGCTCACGAATATCCCCCACGACTTTTTTCTCAAAGCCGGAATAGACATTCAACACATACCAGCGCATAGGCATAATCTACACCTCCAGGCCTATAAGCTTTTTTATGACATTATATATGACCAGGTCAGACGCTATAAAAAACAGCATCGCGACAAAAACCATAATAAAAACCCCTATGGTCGTGGAGGTTGTCTCTTGCCTACTAGGCCATGTCACTCGGCCTATTTCGCTGCGAACCTCTCTTATAAACTTTGCTGGATTAATCTCCACAGTAACTCCATTCAAATTAACAGCTTAATACGTTGGCAGGGGCGGAAGGACTCGAACCCACAACCTGCGGTTTTGGAGACCGCTGCTCTAGCCAATTGCGCTACGCCCCTACAAAACCATCATCCTAAAGCGGAAGTCTACGAAAGATATCCAGGATTGTAAAGGGCGAAGTGGACTGATGAGGGTGCTATTAATATAGCGGAAATATAAGCGCGACTGACTGTATTACCTTCCATGGAGAAATAATATTGATGTTTATTAAAATGCTGCGCTATTCTGCTATAAAATGGCTTTGTTAATGGAGGCTAAGACTATGAAAAGAGTGCTTGTTTTGATTATTTTTGCGTTTTTCAGCATAGATACCGCATTTCCAAAGCCTCATTATGAAAAAAGAAAAACAGCTCTTATTACTGGCTCGATCAGCGGAATAGGACTGAGTATTGCTATCGAGATGGCTAAAGCCGGATATAATGTCGTCCTGAATGGATTTGGAGACGTAGACGCCGCCGTTGCGCAAGTGTCTGCTTTTGGAACAAAAGTAATTTATCATGGCGCCGATCTGAGAAATCCAGCGGAAATAAAAGATATGTTCAGGGGAATTGAAAGAACGTTTGATGGACTGGATGTTTTGGTCAACAATGCCGGCATTCAGCGCGTACATCCTATTGAAGAATTTCCTGTCGATGAATGGAATGACATCATTGCCGTGAATTTAACCGCGTCTTTTCTCACCACTCGTTTGGCATTGCCTTATTTCAGGAAAAAAGGCTGGGGACGTATTATCAATATCGCCTCAACTCACGGGTTGGTGGCTTCTGTTAATAAAGCGGCCTATGTCGCGGCTAAACACGGAATTATTGGGCTGACCAAAGTTACCGCTCTGGAAACAGCCGACAGTGATATTACCTGCAATGCCGTTTGTCCTGGGTGGGTCTTGACCCCTCTGGTACAAAAGCAAATCGAAGACAGAGCGCGACAAAAAGGTGCTTCTATAGAGAAAGAGCGGCGTGCTTTGGTGGCGGAAAAGCACCCGTCAGGTAAGTTTGTAACTCCGAAAGAAATTGCGCAAGTGGTCATTTTCCTTTGTACTCCGGCAGCCAATCAAATGCGAGGGTCTCAGCTGGTCATAGATGGGGGCTGGACTGCTCAATAGCCTGTAAAGAAGCGTATGGAAAGATTCAGAATAAGCGGCTGTCGCTATGATTGGAAGCTACAGTCAGGATTTTAAAAAATCAAATGACTTTAGCAATGAGCTGAGAAGACTTGCTAAAGATTCCAGAGGAATTTTAACCAATCACGTCGCCAGATTTTGCTAGGCCAAGCATAGCGATAGCAAAATTCATCCCTCAATTGCTGAATTTCCTTAGAACGCCACCAGGAATCCACATCCGGCCAAATCTCGTGAACCTTATTTAGAGCGCTCTTATAGTTGCCGTGCATGATACCAGCTTTTTTTAGACGACCGTAAAATTCTTCTACCTCAGGTACTAGGCCGTTATAGCCATAATCTATTGGATAAGTGATCATAGGAACGTTTGTAGCCATAGCTTCGTACCAAAAAGTGCTAGTATAATTTGACACTATTAGCTTGCTGCCCAACATTCTTTTAGAAACATCAACACCTTCGTCTAAGAAGCGCAAATCCTTAATTCGGCGCTTTAGATATTCGGTATGGCTAAAGTAAGGACACCAAGCTCTGTAGTTTGCATGGTCTCTGAAGATCAGATGCGGTCTAATCTCTTCAGAAAGTTCATTTATAAAGCTCGCCCCATCTTTCAAAGCATGAAAAACATCACCTCTCCGTGTAGAAACACATTCCATTTCTTGATAAAAAACCGTAGTTACGAAAACTAAATCATCGTATTTAGGCAGTTTTTTGTGTATATATCGCGAAAAAAATGCCGACGGCATTGATATTGTATGAGATTTGTAATTTGGATGTTTCGTATGTCCAGCAAAGACGAAGCCGGTTCCCCTATCTTCTATGATCTTTCCCGTTGGGTGTCGTTTTAGAGTGGCATAATCTGATCCATGTTGGACAAAGAACAACCGATGCCCCGCAAGCATTGCCGCAGCTTGATAAAACGCCAAATCGTCGTTTGCAAAAGACGTTCTGTTGAAAATATCGCTAGTTCTTTTTGGTAAATTTTTAATGTTTGCCTGTATTTTTGCATGAAAATCATCAACAATTCTTTCGAAATCAAAAACCCTGTCTAGGATTTCGTTAACTAATGGCTTTACTTCATCAAATGCGTCGTTGCTAGGAATCGCCAGCGCTTTAGTATCAGCAGGGACCACAAACTTATGGGTAGTTTTGCAAAGGCTTTTTATAAACAGAACCAGAGAAAACGCAACGGACATAATGCTATCCATTGACCGGATTTGATCGAACAGCTTGTATTTTTTCGGCAGCGTCTTCCAAGCTTCGTCTGTCGCGAAGTAGGCAATACGCCAAGGCTTCTTCCATGTTGAGCTTGATTTTAACAATCCGCACAAACGTTCTGTGAATGAAGTTTGCAAATAATCCTCTGGCACAGGGTTCCAACTACGAGAGCGTACGATTTTTATTCTAGGGTCGTTTACATGTTCTAAAATCGCTGCCGTCAGCCATTCTTGATAGCCAAGCGAACCAGTTAGATTATTAAAATACTGGTAATTTTGCGTATATCTGCGTGGAAAATCAGCATTAACCGTATTAACAATAAAGTGATCTCCTTCCAGATCTTTCAATTGATCTTTAATAGCATGGTATCTGTAAGTCACCTCTATAGTCAGTGAAAATATGCTGTAGCCATATATGAAATTCAATATATGTTCTGGGTAAGAAACTGAGCATTTGCCAGCTATGCGGTCTCTTAGGTCGCGGCATTTATCTTCAGAGAACCTTATAATCCGCTGGTAGATGCTCTCTCTCTGATCTTCAGTCGGAAACGGATCTTTGAAATTCAAATCCATAAGTTCAGGATATTTTTCCAGTAACGCAGCATTGGCAATGCAGACAGGCATAAGAATCGCGTCATTTTTCACATCAAAGGTATCTATGTTATCTATGCGCGTGATATGAAGGGTTTTAGCATCCATCTTGACCTCCAGAATATAACGCCGATTGCCGAGTAAGATTTACTTACCTAGCACTTGCTGGTTATAAAATTCCAGGAAATTTACAGGCGATAAGTAAAGTGGAGCAAATCCTCCATCGGCGGTAGCGTTCGCAACTATGCTTCTGAGGAATGGGAACAAAATTCTGGGGCATTCAACATTACTTACCATATCAAGCATTTCCTGATTCATATTAGAAAGACTAAACAGCCCCGCGTAGCACAGATCCAGCAAAAACATCTGCTTATCTGCTTGCTTGGCGTTTATAGTAGTTGAGAGCGACACTTCGTAAACGTCCTTGGAGGTACTTTTAACATCAACCTTGAAGTTTACATTGATGTTAGGCTGAATGGCCGATTCTCCGCTCATGAGCGCTGTTGGATTAGGGTTCTCAAAAGAAAAATCCTTAACGAATTGGGCAATAATCACCATAGACGGCTCTGAGCCAGTCTCTCCCTTTACTTGCGATTCTTTATCTTTACTCATTTTTTCCTAAACCTATGCTTATGTCATTACTATCATTCATATGCCGGTCAGGCAAGAATAACCTTGGCGCTGCCATTAAGCCTTGACTGAGCATAAAGTCATAACCATTTGCTTTCCTTCCATTTTGGCCAAATCCTCTGGTTTTGCAAACCCTTCGCATTCCTGCAAAACTCGGTCTATCAGCTTTTCACCAAGCTCTTTATGAGAAAGCTCTCTGCCTCGGAAGCGCAAGGTTACTTTTACCTTATCTCCTGATGCTATAAATTTTTTAAGGCTTGCCATTTTTACTTGATAGTCATGCTCGCCAATATTAGGCGTTAGCTTAATTTCTTTTATGTTTACTATTTTTTGATTTTTCTTTGCTTCAGTCTTCTTTTTTTTAGATTCATATCTAAACTTCCCATAATCCATGATTCTGCACACCGGCGGATCAGAATTAGGCGAAACTTCTACAAGATCCAAAGAAACCTCTGCGGCCCGGTCTAAAGCCTCGTTTCGACTAAGCGCACCAAGCGTATCGCCGTTTTCATCGATCACCAAAACACGCACAGCAGTAATGCCGCGATTTACTTTGTGCTTACTGTCCGAAGACGCAGGAACGTAAACTATAAAAAACCTCTTCCTTATCCTATTAAATACCTTATTACAGCTAAAAGCTGCGCCGATTAAAATCAAGGAAAAACTAAGATGCTAGGCAATTTATCAAAGCTGTCGTTGTTGATGTGTCACTACTTACTCGTCTAAGCCCAACCTGTTAAAAAATAGACATAGCACCTAACTCTAATCGCAAATTCACCTTAAAAGACTTTTTAACAAACATATGCACATTTTTTGTGAATAAAACGTGTGAGATAATTTTTTACTTTTCAAGAACGAAAAAGAAACTGGAAATCGCCAAATCTTTACTTGGAACCTTTTTAGATTCTTTGGCAAATAGATGTTTGTTGCTATCGATAAAAGTTATTGCGTGATTTTCCAGCTCCGCAGGAATGCTATCCATTTTATAGATTTCTTGAAAAGGATCAACTCCATGTAACCCTGTGCAGAAGAACTTAACGTTGGGGTTTAGTGATTGTAAGAGCTGTTTATATCTGTGAAACAAATATCTGTTGGGTAGTCCAGAGCCACAAGTCATCAGCTTATATAAAAACCCAGGCACTTCAAGGAACTTTACAGCGCTCTTGCCTGGCGAAAACATGCCATGATCTCTAAGGTCGACCTTATGAATCAAACATCCCTCTTGGTTCAAAGAGGTATACATCTTTCTTATCACAAGCTCAGGGTCATCAACATGCTCAAGCACGGCACGTGATACTATCATGTCGTACCCACCCTCGCGCTTATCGAAAAATTTTTCTCCGCTAGCATCTTCTCCATAATATCTAGTCAAATATTTGTCTAAATCAGGTTTTAACTGTGATAATCTAGGATACTCAGCCATTAAACAGTCAGAAATACGCTTTTGTTGTTCCGAATCTCTTGCCGAGTAGAAACGATCTGCGAGATCAACATGAGAAGCCCCATCGCTTAAAAACAGCAAGCCAACACCATCGCTATCTCCAGGCCCCAATTCCAGCACTTTTCCATAAAATTTTTCTTTGCCAGACACCTTTTTATAATCATTAAAAACGCTTTTGATGTATGCCAGCGATTCATCTATCGATAAGACTTTATGAGTTGCTCCATCGTCCAATTTCAGTATACAATGCTTGAAAAGTCTGTCTATATTTGCAAGAGCATTGCGATATATATACACACCTATCTTTAAGGCAGTGCTGCGCTTAAGAAGTTCTTTCAGTTTATAAATCACGGTAAAAACATCAAATTATATTACTTTATTGATGGATAACACGGCCGTAGGCTTAAAACTAAGGAAATCAATCGCACCAATGCTCAGTTATCCACCGTTCTGCTAAGCGGATGGGTTTCGTGGTAAATTTCCATTAGCCTTGCGTCAGATATGTCAGTATAAACCTGAGTACTGGCTAAGCTTGCATGTCCAAGAAGCTCCTGCACAGTGCGGATTCCTGCCCCGTTTGCAACCAGATGACTGGCAAAGCTGTGCCTGAGAGCATGGGGCGTAGCCGATTCTTTCAGATTAAGCGCTTGCCTTATCTTAGATACATACCTTTCAAATACCGTTGCCCCAAGGCGTTTGCCCCTAGCTCCGTAAAACACTGGATCAGATGGGGAACGAGGATATGGGCAGAGCTCAATATATTGACGTAACGTGTTGCACACCTTCGGCAAAAGTGGAACGCGCCTTTGCTTACCTCCTTTGCCGTTGACAAGGGCTTCTTTTCTGGCAAGGTCTATGTCTGTATGGTTCAGCGACAAAGCCTCGTTAATCCTAAGCCCCACACCATACAGCAGGATTAGCAAAGCGTTATTGCGTACAGCAATCCATTGAATTTTGGTATGTTCTTTATATTCAATAACATTACGCGCTTGGCTTTGCGTCAGTGGTCTTGGGAGCGAAGGAATAATCTTCGGCGCCCTGAACTTAAGCACGAATTCGGGGATTTCCTTTCCGCGACGAAGCCAGCAGGAAAAAAACGATTTTACAGAAGAAAGCGCTCGCGCATTTGACCTGGCGCTGTGGCCTTGCCTGATTCTCGAAGACAGCCATGCTCTTAAATCAGCAGCCTTCATATCGCAGGCATTAGATTCTATGTCAATTTCGGCGTGCTCTGATATGAACTGAGCAAAATTCACAAAATCAATCCTGTAAGAGGTAATTGTGTTATGAGAATACCCTTTCTCTACCTCCAGCCACCGTATCCAGCCTTTTATGCTGTCATTCATAGCAACCTTAGATAAGCTCGCTAAAGAGCAATTATAGACGTATTGCTTTTATCAAAGGTATATTTATTTTTCTTCAGTGAAATCGATTGGCTTTTACTGTCCAAAGCGACGTTTTCTTTGTGCATAGGCGGCTAAAACCTCATCTAAATCATTCTTTCCCATATCTGGCAGGAGCTTGTCACAGAAAAACATCTCGGTATATGCAAACTGCCACAATAAGAAATTACTGATACGATACTCGCCTCCAGTACGGATTAGCATATCTGGATCGGGAATGCCGTTTGTGTATAAAGCGTTGCTTACTGTGCTTTCATCGATTGCTTCTGGGCTGATTTCCCCGTCCAGCGCTTTCCTGCAGATATTGCGTACGGCGTTTGTGATATCAAGCCGCCCCCCATAATTAATCGCAAACACAACCGTTATAATATCGTTGTCTTTGGTCAGGTTCTCGGCGCGCTCTATTCCTTTGACAATATTGGGACGAAGAGTACTGCGATCCCCAATAACGCTGACCCTGTATCCTTTGTCTGCGTATTCATCAACTTTGCGAGATAAGATTTTCTCTTCCAGTAGATCCATCAAGTAATCAACTTCTTCCTGAGTACGCCGCCAATTTTCGGTAGAGAAAATAAACGACGTAAAGAATTTAATACCTTTTGACGCAGCTGCATTGATCAATATCTCCAGCGCGTCGAAACCTTTTCTGTGGCCATGTTTACTCGGCAAGCCGTTAGCTTTGGCCCAACGTCTGTTGCCGTCGGCAATAATTGCTACATGATTCGGGATAACTTTATCAGTATCAGTCATACGGTATTTACACGCGCATAATGTCTTTTTCTTTGGCAGCAAACGCTTCGTCGGTTTGCTTTATTAAGTCGTCGGTAAGTTTTTGTATTTGGGCGGAAAAACGCTTCTGCTCGTCTTCAGAGATTTCTTTATCTTTCTCCTTACGCTTTATCGCTTCCATTCCGTCGCGACGTATATTTCGGATTGAAATGCGTGCATTCTCGGCATGTTTGGAAGCAACTTTAAGCAGCTCTTTCCTTCTCTCCTCGCTTATATCGGGAATTGTGATACGCATAACTGTACCTTCCACCACCGGATTAAGACCCAACCCAGATTCGCTTATCCCGCGCTCAACCGCCTTTACCTGTTCGCGGTCCCAGACCTGAACCCCAAGCGTACGCGCATCTAAAACACTGACAGAGGCAAGCTGGTTAAGCGGCATATGGTCATTCCCATACGCTTCGACACGCACACCGTCAAGTATATCAGTCGAAACCCTGCCGGTCCTGACGGCTTTAAATTCACGTTGCAAAGCGTCCAGGCTGCCAGCCATGCGCTTTTTTAAGTCTGCCAATAACTCTTCGCTCAATCTTTTCCTCCAGAAATAAACGAACACCTACACTTGCCACAAATCACATCCAACAGGTTTAATGGGTTTTCTATTGAAAAAACCGCCATAGGCAGGTCGTTATCACGCGCTATTGTTACTGCAGATGCGTCCATGAATTTAAGGTTCTTTTCAAGAATCTCAGAGTAACTGATTTTTTCAAAGAAAACAGCCTCGTCGTCTTTATGTGGGTCACAGTTATACACTCCGTCGACCTTATGAGTCCCCTTAAGCATCAGCTCGCATTCAAGTTCTACGGCCCTGAGCGCCGCGGCAGTATCTGTGGTCAGAAAAGGAATCCCTATACCAGACGATAATATTATAATGCGCCCTTTATTAAGGTGCTTATGCGCATGGTGGTTAATATACGGCTCGCATACCTCCTGCATACGAATTGAGGACATAACGCGCGATTCCTTACCCAGCTTGTTCAAAGCGCTGTGAATAGCGATGGCATTAATCACAGTAGCCAACATCCCCATAAAGTCGCCGTTAACCCTGGAAACACCGTACTCTACCCCGCGAGAGCCACGATAGATGTTCCCTCCGCCAACGACTATGGCAAGCTGGACGCCGGTGTCTGCTAACCCAGCAATGGCTTCTACCAGTTTAAATAAATATTCATAGTCTATGCCATAATCGCGCGTGCCCATAAGGGCCTCGCCAGAAAGTTTCAACAAAATGCGCTTAAATTTGCGATCGAAAAAGCTCACAAAAGCCCTTTTGCCACGAACGGCCACAATCTAGATGGTAATAATGTTTTGTGCAAGGAAAAACTTAATTTAACTAACTATTAACTTTCAACGCAAGCTGGCGTTTGCTAATAATCGAGCTGTGTTATGAGGGCTGATATGAACTTTAAAGAAATGACCAATGCCGTGCGATTTTTGGCAGCAGATATGATCGAGAATGCCGGCTCTGGCCACCCGGGCGTAGCTTTAGGATTTGCTGATGTAGCAAGTATTCTGTTTCGTGATTTTTTAAAGTTCGATCCTGAAGACCATTTGCGTCCAGATCGGGACAGGCTGATTGTTTCGGCTGGACATGCCAGCGCGCTGCTGTATGCGCTTATGTTTTTGACTGGATATAAGGGGATAACGCTTGAAGATATAAAAAGCTTTCGCAAGAAGGGATCAAAGTGCGGCGGACATCCTGAGTATGGCTTGCTGGAAGGGGTAGAGTCAACAACAGGGCCGCTGGGGCAGGGCTTAGCGAATGCGGTTGGAATGGCTGTGGCTGAAAGGACAAAGGGGAATGGTAATTTCGCTTACGTTATCGCCGGGGACGGGGATCTTATGGAGGGAATCTCACACGAAGCGGCCTCGTTTGCGGGGGCCATAGGGCTTAGCCGGCTTATAGTACTGTTTGACGATAACCATATCACTATTGACGGTCCAACAGATATAACCTGCAAGGACGATGTTCGTATGCGCTTTGGCGCTTATAACTGGCATTATCAAAGTATAGACGGCCATAATGAGCAAGAGATTATCGCTGCAATCTCGGCGGCACAAAATGACCTTAGGCCGTCAATTATCGCCTGCAGAACGACGATTGGTTACGGCGCGCCGACAAAAGCTGGCACTTCCGGCTGCCATGGTTCGCCTTTAGGGAAGGATGAAGTGGCGCAGATGCGTAAGGCCTTCAGTTGGACAGCAGAGCCGTTTGTAATTCCCGCTGATATTCTTTCAGCCTGGCGGCAAGTTGGCTCGCGACGCAGAACTTTTGCAGCCAATAAATCAGATGCCGTTTCACCAGATGAAGTAAAAAAGATCATAACGCAGGTGAAAAAAGAGTTTGCGAGCAGCCAAAAGCCCACAGCAACCCGTAAAGCATCGCAAAGTGTGATAAGCGCTTTGTCTCCAATCTTGCCGGGGCTGATTGGCGGATCTGCAGACCTGACCCCGTCCAACGGCACGCAAGGCAAAGACATGCGCGTCATAACCGCAGAGAACCACCACGGCCAATACATACATTACGGCATCCGTGAGCACGCCATGGGCGGCATTATGAACGGCTTGGCGCTGTATGATGAAAACATTATCCCTTATGGCGGCACATTTCTGTGCTTTTCCGACTACATGCGCGCAAGCGTCAGGATGAGCGCGATGATGAAGCTTGGGGTTATATACGTTTTCACCCACGATTCAATTGGGGTAGGCGAAGACGGTCCGACTCATCAACCTATTGAGCAGCTTACAGGACTGCGGTTTATACCAGGGATAAATGTAATGCGTCCGGCGGACAGTATTGAAACCGCTGAATGTTGGGAATTGGCCGTAAAAAACCGCCATGTGCCGTCTGCGCTTATCCTGTCGCGTCAGGATTTGCCGCAGATGAATGATTATAGAGATGAAAATTTATGCAGTTTTGGCGCTTATATATTGGGAAAAGCCGCTGAGCAATCATCGAGTAACAGAGACCTGACTTTGCTTGCCACCGGCTCAGAAGTAAGCCTTGCTTTATCTGTGAGTAAATTACTGCTTAGCGAAGGCATTAACGTTGCAGTGGTATCAATGCCCTGTTGTGAGCTGTTTGACCAGCAAAGCCAGGAATACAAGACAAAGGTGCTTGGTTGCGCCCCAGTAGTATCTTTGGAGGCTGGCTCCACCGCAATGTGGGCAAAATATACCGGTAGTATAGACCGCTGTATAGGTATCGACGACTTCGGTATCTCAGCCCCATGCAGCGACGTATACGAACATTTCGGCCTTACGCCTCAACACATCGCTGACAGGTGTAGGGCAGTACTGCGGTCTACTTAAGCTATTTCATGCTGAAATCAGCTTGGCTAAGCTTAGCTTTAAGATTGATATCTTGCAAAGTAACTTCAACAGTATCATTACGATCGTTTATCAGTATCCATTGAATAAGCGAAAATGGCTTTTTAGCAAAGACCAACACAATTGACTTTACGCCCGAGTAGGCCGTGAGGCTGAGGCTAATCCATACTTTGGCAGAGTCTTGTTTAACCGCCTTAACAACCGTGTCTTTTTTTAAGTTTAATTTTTTACCAAGTAAGGCGGCGATAGGGGATGAAATTATATCATATTTGGACTGTTCTTCCAGCTGACTGTCCCAGTGGTAAAGGTTCTTGCCGTCTGCAATAATCACATTCTGGTGCGGATTTTCGTACTGTACCTTCATATACGGTCGCATTATCATGAAGACGCCTGACGCGACGCCTTTTGTACTGCTTACTTCAATGAACTTAGCCTTCATTGCCTTGATGCTGTCAAAAAATGATTCTATTTGAGATATATAGAACTCTCGTTCTTCGGCGCTTACTGGATTTGAATAAGCTTTACAGCAAAAGACGGCAAAAACGACCAGAACAATTTTTAGGTTTTTGATCATATCAGTCCATAAGCCCTAAGCGTCTCAGTGACTTGTATCTTTGACGGCCGATAATAATATGATCTTGTACTTTCAAACATACTTGCTTGCCCAGCTCTATTAAGGTTTTTGTTATTTCTATATCGCGCGCAGAAGGCGTTGGATCGCCGCTTGGGTGATTGTGAACTATAATCATTGAGGCGGCGGCGTTATCAAACGCCCGCTTTAAAATCTCGCGAGGATACAGGGCCGTGCTGTTAATGGTTCCTTCCTGCAAGACCTCGTCAGAGATTAAGTAATTCTTATTGTCGAGAAACAGAATCTTCAGCTGCTCACGCGTAAGGCAACCCATCGACAGCTGACAGTAATTAACAACCTTGTCAAACGAGCTTATAAGGTCTGTTTTGGTTATCTCTTCCCGCGAAGATCTTATAATGCATTCTTTAATCAGAGCAAAAACGTGTATGGATGCATCGCCAATTCTGTGTGAATTCTTAAGCAAACTGGGGTCTGCATACAGCACACCTCTAAGGGTCTTAAATTTCTCAATAAGCAGTTTGGCAATCGGCTTAGTATTCTTGCGTGGAATTGCCAAATACAACAGCATTTCTAAAAGCTCATAGTCATAGATCCCATCTCCGCCAGCTTTTGCAAATCGTTCTTTAAGCCGCTTGCGATGTCCGCTGGATAATTCTTTCATTGTGTCTAAACGCTGCTGTATGGGGGAAAATTAAACCCCCTGGGAGATAAAGTGAAGATCTCTACGCCAGATTTTGTCACACCGACTGTGTGCTCAAACTGGGCGGACAGCGACCCGTCCGCAGTAACCGCCGTCCAATCATCATCAAGGATTACAACGTTGCGTTTTCCTAAGTTAACCATGGGTTCAATCGTAAATGTCATACCTTCGTGCAAAACTGCCCCTTTTTTAGGACGACCAAAATGCAAAACAGACGGCTCTGTATGGAATTCACGTCCTATGCCATGACCGCAGAAATCCCTTACAACCGAATAATTCTTGCTTTCAACATATGTCTGAATCGCGTGTCCAATATCGCCTGTGGTAGTCCCTGGCCTGACGGCATTGATTCCCAGCATCATGGCCTTGTAAGTTGACTCAACCAGTTGCCGAGCTGCAACGCTTGGCGCGCCAACATAGAACATCCTGCTTGTATCGCCATGCCAGCCATAAAGAATAGCTGTGACGTCAATATTCAGGATATCTCCATCCGCCAGCTTTCTTGGCGATGGAATGCCATGGCACACAACTTCATTTAGGGAAATGCAAGTTGATTTGGGGTATCCATTGTATCCCAGCGTAGCCGGTATGGCACCATTGTCCGTCATAAATCTATGACAAATTTCATCTAAATATTCGGTTGTAACGCCGGCCTGCACATAAGGGGTTATGAAATCAAGCGTCATTGCCGCCAATTTCCCAGCAGCACGCATACCTGTAAATGAATCTGTCACCTAGTCTTCACCAAAAATAACATACGCAAATCATTAGGTTCAAAACGGCAATTTTGGGGTAGACCTTCGGTAACCTTATGCGCATGTCAGTAAGCCTAATTAGGCAACCAAATGGTCGGGGGCTAATCTCGGCAGCTTATCCAAATCTTTTTGCGAACATATGCCCAACTGTACTGGGCTGGCAGGCTTTATGTCGTGAAGGGCAGGATGGGTTCCGTCTCGAACTGTATTAATTGTCGACTTTGTTGTTGAAACAAGCTTACAAATCTCACCGTCGCTGGCAATTGGGTAATTTCGTACCAGCCAACAAACCGCCCTGATTTTATCCTGGCGAGTAATCTTTGGCTTAGCAGTTGCCCGGGTAGAGCGACTTAGCTCTGGCTTAGCTAGGCTTGCCGAGTGGTCTTTCTCACACCTGGTCAGCTCTTCCTTGCTTAGCTGTCCCAGCGAGACCGGATCAACGCCTTTGATACCAATCGCCGACTGTCCATCAGCTATGGCTTGAACTTCCAGAAGGTGAATATCGCAAAAGTCAGCTATTTGCTGAAACGTAAGGGACGTATTGTCAACAAGCCACACAGCTGTGGCTAACGGCATTATAGGGGTACTCATAACAAACTTGCATTCCAAAAAAAGAGACTTAATGATACCCCGACAAGAAGTTTTATTTCAAGGTTAATTCATGCGTTTATGAACTTAAATTCTTCTCTATCCACTGAAAGACATCGTAATTGGCGAAGGAGTTAAAGAAACTTTGATAGCGCGTAAAATGATACGACTTTTCATTTCCAGGCCGACCGGCTACACAAACCCCAACAACATTATTGCTATCGCCCATAAATAACGGGCCTCCACTGTCTCCGTGATTTGTGAACCCTGCCATGCTTACTGAAACGTTACGGCTTTTATACGGAGGGATTTGAAGAATAACTGCGTCAGGTAAATGCTTAGGGCCAAAATCAAGCTTGAATCCACGTTTATTCAATTCTTTATGCATCTTACAGAATACTTTGTCATCAGACTTTATGTTACTTGCGGTTTCTCGCAATTGCCGAGCCAGATCTTTACTAAAAGATTCTTGTAGTAAATTCGCATAGATCTCTAACTTGGTCTGTGGCGACAGCTCGATCGGACATCCCATATATCGTTTTACCCTGCCAGTATCTTTAAATGCGACGAAACCATTGCTGCCAAGCACGCCGTGGTCGCCATAGCCTATAAAAGTGGCAAAGAAGTGCTTACTAGCTTTCTTCACGATTTCCGACAAATCTGTTGGCCCTAGGCAAATGGGCGTGATCGAGCTGGGAATATCGCAAAAAACCAAGGCAAAATCGGTTTTGAGCGACTCTGGATCAACAACTCCTTTGTCTAAATAGCGCGGATATTTGATGATTTTACTGACCTTGGACGGAATAATGCGCCCTTTTACAAAAAACTCAACCCTGACGCTGCCCGTTCCATCAACTACATGAGCCGCGGTAAGCACGGCTTTCTTGCCGGAAGGTATAGTAATTACTGTACCTGTTCCTACGGTTCTGAAAACCTTATTACCTTCCTTAAGCTCGCAGATGATCAGGCAAACCTGAACCTTTTGATTAGCTCTGGCTATTAAAGCGGGCTCCTCAACGTCCGTGCCAACAAAAGTTATAGCGCAAGCAGCAAGCGCGGTTAGCCCGTACACAGCGCACATTATAAAATTATTTTTCATTTTCATGGTGATATCCCAAATCAACGCAGTTTTTGGTGCGTGCTCGCTGCTTGTCTATGCAGCTCACCAGAGCGCTGTGTCGATTTTTTCAGATGTGAGCTTTGCTCAGACATTTCCAGGTTATTTTGCGCCATTTTCTCATGAAGCTCACCAAGCTTTTCATGGTATTCGCCCTTTTTTTGATAAACTTTAGCAAGCTCTTCCGAATGATCACCCAATGTTTTAAGATGCTTAGCTGTTTCTGGATTGCTAGACTGTACTGATAATCTGCGGAATTTAGCGGCTTGCCTTGTGAAATGCTCTTGTTCGACACTTAACTGCTTAGCATGCTGCTTATGTAGAGTCGACTGCCCAGAGTGTTCGAGCGACACAACGCCATGATGCAGCATTATATGATGCACATCCACCACTTCTTGCGCTTTTTGTTTGCTCTTAGCTGTATGAGCAGCTTGCTCTGAGGCATGATCAACACCATATGCGCTCACCTTGGTAGCGTTTCGCGAGGCCGTCAGGTCAGCAATTGTCACTAACCAACAGCAAATACTTATTATTTTTAATAATTTCACCATTTTACAGATCCCATTACATACAATTTCATATTTAACAAACTCACAAGCCTAAACAACAGGCGCTGCCGTACTAACATAACTTCCTGGCGCATCTTCTATCGGTTGGAATCGGTCGTTGCCCAGCTTGCTTGACGAGGCTTTTTTCTCGCCGCTATATGGTTTAAGCCAATCCAACCAGCTTAGCCACCAAGACGAGCTGTGCGAAATTGCCGCGTCAAACCACTCGTTGGGGTTAGCGAAGGCTTTGTCATTGGTCCAATGGCCATATTTTTTCTTGCTGGGTGGGTTAACTATTCCCGCTATGTGGCCAGACTCTGACAAAATGAACTTTGGCACGCTGCCCAGTAACTTTATGGCAGAATACGTTGCCGTCCATGGGGCAATATGGTCAAGCTTACAAGACACTACGCAAGCCGGGGTTTTTACATTTTTGAGGTCTATATGGACGTTGTTGTATTTAAGCCCCCCCGGCTTTGTTAATAAGTTTTCATTATATAATTTGCGCAAGACAAAGTTATGCAATTTATAAGGCAGGTTCGTATAGTCTGCGTTCCAGTATAGTATGTCGTGGGGCAAGGGATTCTTACCCATCATATAATTATTCACGAAATACGACCAAATCATGTCGTTAGCGCGCAAAGCGCTGAAGGTATTGAACATATGACGACCACCAAGTATGCCGTGTTTTTTCATGATTTCTTCGATGGCGTCTAGGTGTTCTTTATCCGCAAATAATGTAAAATCTCCGGCTTTAGAAAAATCGGTCAAGGTCGTCAGTAAAGTGATACTTTTTATTGATTGGGCAAGCTTTTCTTTACACTCTGGACACGCATAGTAGGCCAGCATCGCCAGCAGTAACGTCCCCCCTAAGCAATAGCCAATGACATTGACATCACGCTCGCTTGTCACGCTGCTGATAACGTCAAGCGCCACTTTGATCCCCCAGTTCATATAGTCCCAGAAAGATGCATCTGCGCAGCTTTTATCTGGATTCACCCACGAAACCACAAACACCGTATGCCCGCTGTCAACCAGCCACTTGATGAACGAGTTTTCTGGCTGAAGGTCGAGGATATAGTACTTATTGATCCAAGGCGGAATGCCTAGCATAGGCACAGAATACACACTGTTGGTTGTGGCCTTGTACTGAATAAGCTGCATGATCTTGTTCTGAAAAATTACTTTACCAGGGGTAACGGCAAGATTTGTTCCTAATTTATAATAATCTTGATCAGTAGTCGTGATATTCAGGATCCCGTCGCCACGCTTTATATCGTTGAGATAGTTCTCAACGCCTTTAAGAAAATTTGTTCCACCGCTTTTCATCGCCTCTTTAATCACCGCCGGGTTTATATGAGCGAAGTTAGATGGCGCCATAGCGTCGCTTACTTGCCTGATGAAAAAGTCAATCATATGTTTAGTTTTATCATCAAGGTCTAAGTCGGCGTAAATGTTGCGGATCCAGTCGACAGAAAGCAGGTACCACTGCTTAACGAAATCCAAAAACGGATTGTCTTCCCAAGCCTGGTCTCGGAAACGTCTGTCGCCACGCGAAGGTGTTACTTTAGGGGCAAAATCTTGTCCATTAAGTCGCTTAACTAGATAATCACTTAGATCAACCCATTTCATGAATATATCTTGATAGGCTTGCCTAAGCTTTTCTGGACTTTCCAGCGCTTTTTTATTGCCGTCGCTGATCGCCTTGATAAACAACTGAGGTTTTAGTACCGAGTTTAACAAGTCGTTTGATAAAGCATAGGGTGGCGGAATCATAAAGCTGGCAAGCTGAGCCCAAAAGTCGCTGACTTTCTCGTGTGCCTGATTGCTTTCGCCGGTATTTGCGGCTTGACCTGCCATTTTAAAGACCCATCAACAGTATTTTATTAAATTTAATATAAAATAACCCTGAATGATACAAAAACTCGTTAACGACGAGTTTGACATTGACTGTACGGTCCGGATGTCTTAGCCTTTTCTGGTCAAATTCGGGGGTGTAGCTCAGTTGGTTAGAGCGCCGGCCTGTCACGCCGGAGGTCGCGGGTTCAAGTCCCGTCACTCCCGCCAGTAGTTTATTTTGTAAATTCAAAATGTATCCTCTCTTTTTAAAAAGGATTGTTAAATCTTGATCACTTCGGTATAAGCAGAAACAGGTGTTTGCGTAAGGTGATGTTAGAGAGTATGTCAGAGCCTAGTTTCAAAAATGTACAGGATGTATTCCTGAACGCAGCGCGTAAAGACAAAGTAATTGTTAATGTATTTCTGGCTAGCGGCATAAGGCTTCAAGGGAAAGTGGTATCCTTTGATAACTTTTCGCTTATGCTTCGGCGAGACACTCACAATGTTTTGGTATATAAGCACGCCATCGCAACGATAATACCGCAAGGGGTCTTGAATATGCGTGATGAATCGCAGCCTCAACCAGGCAAGGCGGCTGCGACTAGCGAAATCGCAGACTCAGGCGACGGCGACGATTAAACATAATCTAGGTAAAATAGTGAGGACGATATGCAGGGTATAGTATCTGTGGATAGAGAAGGGCTGCTGTTTGCTGGGGCGTTTGCTTTTGCGGCATTGATTGGCTCTTTGCTGAGTGCGCATTTAGGGTGGATTGGCGCGCTGTTAACAGTTGGGTGCTTAGGTTTTTTCCGCGATCCGGTCCGGGTTGTACCAGATATTCCAAACGCCATCATAAGCCCAGCTGACGGCACCATTGTGTCTGTTACGACATGTAACAGCCCAAGTGAGTTGGGGTTAGATTATGATAAATGCCAAAAAATCAGCATATTTATGAGCATATTTAATGTACACATTAACCGGTCGCCCATTAAAGGAGTAATCCAAAGAATAGTATATGTGCCCGGTAAGTTTATTAATGCTTCCCTCGACAAAGCCAGCGAACTTAATGAGCGTCAGGCGGTTATCTTAAAAACCGACAAGGGGCCAAGCATTGCTTTTGTCCAAATTGCCGGATTGATTGGCAGACGCATACGATGCGACGTAAGGGAAGGTGAAGCGCTTAAAGCCGGACAAAAGGTCGGCATGATACGCTTTGGCAGCCGAGTTGACGTTTATTTGCCAATAAAAGCTGAAATTACTGTGCTGGAAGGGCAGACTACTGTCGCGGGCGAGACCGTTCTTGGAACAATTTAACTGACGATGGACAGCGCCGACGAACACTTCAAAAGGCGTAAAAAGTTACGCAGAAAGCCGTTGGCGTTTGTCCCTGTAAGTCGCATTGTGCCGAATACAATCACCCTGATGTCCCTGTGCCTTGGGTTTAGTTCGATCAGGTTTGCCCTCGCTGAAGGGTGGAAATACTCGGTTGCTTGTATTATTGGGGCGGCCATTTTGGACGGCACAGATGGACGTGTTGCGCGCCTGCTGAATTCTTCAAGCCAACTTGGTGCAGAGCTTGATTCTTTGGCAGATTTTGTTGCATTTGGCGCTTCTCCAGCCTTGGTTCTATACCTGTTTTCTGTAAACGTTAGTGGGGCGTATGGTTGGGCCGTGTGCCTTTTTTATTTAGTATGCAGCATTCTGCGCTTGGCGAGATTTAATATTCAAACATTAAACACCACAATGCCGCCCTGGGAGAAGAATTTTTTTAACGGAGATCCGA